>JACMRH010000038.1 GCA_014376535.1 Cytophagales bacterium
AGGCTTGCTGTACTTCCGCTGGCTGTTACTGTACCCACTACTGTAGCTCCCAATTTGAAAGTATAGGTAACGCCGGAAATTGAATTAGTAATGTTTATTTTAACATTCGTTGCATTCGAACATACTGTTGTATCGGTAAAACCAGGATTTGTGCTGCCAGGATCAGGATTAACAACAACAACAGGTGGAGGAGATAAATTTACAGTTCCACAGCCTGCCGTGGTAGCCTTTACAATAAGGTTATGGGTTCCTGCTGCAAGCCCGGAGATTGGACCAAAAATTATATTGGCCCCTGTTCCAACAACTGAACCACTAATAGGATTGCCTAAATCGGTTAACTGATAACTTACATTAGGTTCCGCTGCAAAGACAGTAATACTGGTCGTTCCTCCAACACAAATTGTTGATGGATTGGCAGTTACTGTCAGGTTTGTGTTTGAACCTGCGTCTACCCTTATTGCAATAGAACCGCCGAGAGGTATTTCAACACAACCTCCTCTGGAAGCAGTAAATGTTAGAGTTCTTGAAATACCTACTATCGGCATAGAAACACCTTTAGAAACTGTTAGTCCATTACCAATAATAGAATCTATCTTAGTTCCATTATCCTTCACGTAGTACTTTACTCCATTTTCTGTGTTTGTTATCTTCACAGTAACAATTCCACCTTCACATACAGCAGTAGGCGAAGCAGTTATTACAGGATTAACAGTATTGGGATCTGGAATTATAGTTAATTTAGCTGGAGCTGAATTTGCGGGACTGCAAGTACCTGATTTCACTACAGCTCTGTATTCAGTTGTAGCATTTAAATTTGTGTAAACCTCACTTGTTGTGGTATTGACAATTGTTGTAACAGCCCCAAAGTTATTAGTTGAACTTTCCCAACGTAAAACATTTCCTACCTGTCCTCCTAATGTTAGAGTACCACTATTTGCACCTCGACAAACATTTTTACTGCTAGTCACTGTTCCTCCTACTGAAGTTGGATCAACAGATATGATTGCACCGCCTGTCATATCACCAACAATTGCAGCACATTTTGCATCACTAAGTGCAGTAACGGTGTAGGTCTTTGTGCTCGTTGGGCTTACTGTAAATGTATAAGGGCTACTTGTTATGCCTGTTTTACTTATTGGAGTAGTACCGTCCGAATAGGTCAAACTCCATGGTTGGCTGCCTGTCAATGCAATTGAAATATTCCCTGTAGCAGTTCCACTACAAATTATTTGATTTCCGGTTATAACTGCTGTTGGTCGAGGGCTAACTTCAATATCAAGTGTATCAGATGCTACAGTACAGTTTGTCGGAACATTACTATATAACCTCAATTTCACTGTACCAGAAAAATTGGATGCAGGGGTATATTTTACAGTATCTGGTCTGGAAGTTTGAAGAGTGTTGTTCAAAGCACCGCCACCTGATAAAATTGACCATGCAGCAGAAGATGCACTACCACCAAAACTTCGACCAGCTAAAGTTATACGACCTGGGCTTGCAGATGCACAAGCACTAAGGTTTGCTCCCGCTGCAACTGTTGGAGGTGTTATTTTTGTAACTTTTACTGTGTCGGTGCACTTTGCAGCATTTGAATTATCAGTTAGAATAAACTGATAAGAAGTATACATGGCCATTCCTGTTACTGTCCCGGTTTGGGAAGTAATTGCAGCTGCCCCTGATAAAACCGACCAATTCTTTGTAGATGATCCTCCAGACAAGGCTGTGGTTGTAGCAGCGCTGCATATTGTTACATCAGATCCTGCGTTTGGTTTGTTACCTGAAAGTTTACAGAAATTTCCTTTTATGATGTCGGAACAAGTTCCAGGAACGTATGTATTATTCTTTGCGGGTATGGATGATTTTGTTACAAGAGCATTTGGGTTATTACCTTGTGTATCGAAATACAGAGTACCTGTAGGAGTAGCATCATAAAAATTTAAATGATAAGATGCAGTACTTAAAATTCCAAATGCCCCTGCAGCACCTCCTTGATTCTTTGTTGCACCAGAAAAATAAAGATTGCCATCCCCTTCAAAGTATGTTGAATTATTTTCAAAATCACTTCCTTGTATAAATCCATTTCCCAAAACCTTAACATATTTTCCTTGGAACTTTGCAACACCGCCTCCACCAGCTTTGTCTACCCAAGTCAATCCTGTTACAAATAGAGTATCACTCGAACTATAATTAAAAGCTTTATCAGTTTCAAAAAAACATCCATTGTTAATATTTCCTCCCGAATTAAGGGTCATGTTCCCTATTGAAAAGAAAAATCCGTCATTTTTTATTGCCGCATCTAAAACGATATCACCTGTAACTGTTATACTGTCATGATTAATAAAACTATTTCTATGTGGAGCTGTTACTGCACCTGTATTAAAACTTCCATTAACCAGCACATATCCGTTGTTGATAAAAGTAACATCCCTGAAATTGGTAACAGATTGTGTAAAAGTCATTTTTGAACCAAGACCATTTAACCAACTGCTATTGTTCCCATTGGTATTATAGGTTCCAGTCAGGGTCATTACATTGTAATTCAGAATAAAAAGTGAATCTCCTACAGCAGTTGTAGGTATATCAAAACTCGGTATTGAGGCAGTACCGCAATTGATAATTTTTCCTGCTGGGCTATTAATATTCCCTGGATTGAATGTTGCCCCTGCAGCCACGTATATTACACCGGTCTTATTTAAACCTCCAATGTTCCCTGTATAAGTTCCTGATTGGATTACTAGGGTTTGACCTGCGCCAACAGTAAAGCCTGTGGCAGAATTGGCAGTAACTAAATAACCAGCTGGATTAGCCGTTGGTGCAGTCGGACACTGCCCAAACCCATCTTTTATCCCTAAAAAAATTAATGCAAAAAGAAAAACTACTTTAAAGCCTCCTAATGGTAAATGTAATTTCATAGCTCAGTTATACTTAATTATCAAACAGGATACTATCCCGCTTATTAAAAACAACACTTTAATTAAATCAGAAACGACTAACCCCTAATCTACTTCTGATTCTAAATAATTCTTAATTTAAGAATGTAACCATTATAAAAAAAACCGCAAACCTATTTACGGTACATTTTGATGTAAGTTTTTTTATATTAACAAACCTCATGTACTTTTCCATAAATAATGAACAGGAAGTAATTGTGCATCAATAATTTAAATAAATCAATAAATAATGGTAATTTTTTTGAAATAAATAAAAACACCAGCCACTTGCTATTATTTCTAAAATGAATAGAGTTATCAACTAAAGCCTGGCTCTTTTCACTGCCACTTAAAGGTTGTAATCTGATTGACGCTTACTTTGTCAACGGCCAAAGGCCTTGACAACAGTAACATATAAAACTGACCACTTCAGAACATTTTTTATAAGCCAGCTCAGTTAACATCATTAAAGAATATTAGCCCTAATTAAAAGCCCTCCAAAAAACTCCAAATTGAAAAGATCTCTTCATCCCTGAATAATAAGGGGTTTCCTGGTACCCATGTTGTTCATATTGTCCGCCAAAAATATTGGATACTCTTAAAAATATTTTAGCCCTGCTAATCTGGAAATTCAAAAATGCATTCGTAATCGGGAAGGTTTTTACCTCAAAATTTTCCTGCCAATAGAATGTATTATATTGGGGCGCATAAGCATCTGCGTAGTAGTTATCTTTTAAAATAACTTCAGCTCCAACCTGCAATTCCACCGCCCGGTTAAACAGAAAATTCTGATAGTATATTTTAGGCATAACAAACCAGCTTGGCATATGAATGGTGCTATCCTTAAATAAATGTGTGATAATCAACTCGTTTTCAAGAAACAACCATTTATAATTTGTCCTAAAACTAACATACGGCTGAACATAATCTATATACCCTTTCTCCTGAACGGGTTTTATTTTGACAGAATCCTTTTTAGCAGTGTTTCTGAAATATATAAGATTATCCACTCTTTGATAATTTATCCCTACTTTTAAAAATCGTGGCCCATTGGTCTTTAAATAATAAAAATTCGCATTTCTGTACAAAACTGCTGTCAAAGAATCCTCATGATAAGACCAGTTGGCAATATTGTTAACCAGCCTTGTCTGAAGTAAAGTTGGGGAATTTCTGGTTTGACTTAATAATAGGTTCCAGTTTGAATATCTGGCCTTCAGTCCCCATTTATAATCATCATGTTTCTTGTAATTTGAACCTGAATCTTTGCTATTACTAAATCCAAGCATGGCTTCTCCATCAACAGAAAAAGAAAATCTATCATTTATTTTATAACCAAAACCTCCGCCTGCAAACGAATCATGAAACCAGGTTTTTGACTTGGCCATAGTGTTAATGTCCTGACTGGTATCAATTAATGAGTAAGTTCTTGCCTTGTAATATAATGAGTAAAATAATGAATTTGTATATCCTTTTATACCAACCTTATTTTGAAAAAGCTCTAATTTTTCCCGGTAAAAAGTCATATTGGAGTCTTTGAAATTTACACCGCCATAGTATTTCTTAAATGCACTATCGACCCTCATATTATTATCTCTGAAGTATTGTGTTTCCCTTTTCCAATCTCCTTCATGGAATACTTGAAATAAAGTATTGCCACTATCCAAAGGATTAAATTGCTGATAGATATGAAGGTTGGTATTGCGGTAGTAATTTCTTGCCGCAGCGGCATTGTCTCTAAACAAACGTACGTTTGCATATTTGTAGAGATATAATCCATCACTGTTTATATTTTCAGTAGTTTTCAAAGTATCAATTCCCCCACTCTCATAATTCCAATGCTGCATGTAATTGAAATTAACCAATGCCTGATATTTATCTTTCTTAGTTTTAATAGAAGAGAAAATATTAATTTGATGGTGATCCGTCTGAAAATCTCTTATTGATGCCGGTGAAAACTGTTTTACCGAAGTAAAGCGGTTGTAGGAAGCTCCCAGGTTCAAGTATCGGTTCACATTTCTGGTGAAAAGCAAAAACAGTCTCTGCTCACCTGTTGAACCTTGCAAAAACTTTAATTCACTATATGGAGATTTAGTATCAAAATATCTCTGCTCAGCTGGCGTTTGCAAATACGGAAGGTAAGAGTCAAAACCGAAACGATAACCTAATTCCCCAGGTTGCCTAAAAAAAATAGGTTTCATGGCAGTTCCCATATTGCCAAGGTTCTGGTACCAGTTATCTCCCGAAATTTGATAATTATAGTAATGTAGATAATTGATGCTTGTATCTACTGTTCTATTTAGGGGTGCGCCTTTAAAAACATCCTCCTGTAGAAAAAATTTAGTTGACCGGTTGCTGTAAATTTCTTTTGTAGTATCGTCCAGGATTTGAGCAAACAGTTGCCCCGAACAATAAATCAATAGAAAGAAAAGGAAACGGATTTTCAAAAGATAGTGTTAAACCGGTTTGTCAATTACCTGCAAATTAAACCTCTTTATTTTGCCTGACAAGAAAAACAGCATTGCTTTTAAGAATGTATCAATATTTCAGAGTCAATTTCAACTACTTCCATATAACCATCAGCAGAAACTCCTGAAAGCTTAACTATCTTAATTTCATTTACAAGCAATGGGTCGTATTTTGCAGCCACCTTTATGTAGTTTCTGGTGAATCCAAACATAATTCCATTTTCAACATCATTTTCAAATAAAACTTCAGCTTCCTTACCTATCTGAGTCTCATAAAAAGCTCTTTTCTTTTTATCTGATAATATATGGAGCATTTTACTTCTTTTGGCCCTTTCAGAATCAGGCACTTTACTTCCCATTTCAGCAGCAATTGTATTATCCCTTTCAGAATAAGTAAAAACATGCAGATAAGAAACTTCCAGATCATTCAAAAAACTATAAGTTTCCAAAAAATCTTGGTTTGTTTCACCTGGAAATCCAACAATGACATCAACACCTATGCAACAATCTGGCATGAGAGCTTTTATAGATGTGACGCGTTCTTCATAAAGTTCTTTCAAGTACCTTCTTCTCATAGCTCGCAATGTTTTATTGCTACCACTTTGAAGTGGAATATGAAAATGGTGAACGAATTTCTCCGAACTTGCTACAAAAGATATTATCTCGTTACTTAATAGATTTGGTTCTATGGAAGAAATCCTAAACCTGTCAATTCCATCAAAATTATCCAGTTTTTGGATTAGACCAAAAAACGATTCATTTCTAAATCCATCTACAATACCGAAATCTCCAATATTCACCCCGGTCAAAACTATCTCTTTCACACCAGTTTTAGCGATAGTTTCAACATCATTCAATACAGAGTCAATAGTTGCTGATCTACTACTTCCTCTTGCCAGCGGAATAGTACAAAATGTGCAACTATAATCACATCCGTCTTGCACCTTAAGGAAAGTCCTGGTCCTATCATTAAGTGAAAAAGCATTGTTAAAGTCTCTCACCTCGTTAATAGGAGAATTATAGACAATGGGTGCCGATGATTTTTCAAAATTTCCTAAAACATCGAATAACCTGAATTTCTCAGAAGCTCCCAATACGGCATCAACACCGGGGATCTCACTGATTTCTTTTGGTTTTAATTGAGCATAGCAACCCATGATGACAATAAAAGCACCAGGTGAGTGCTTCAATGCCTCTTTTACAACTTTACGGCATTTTTTATCTGCATTGTCCGTAACTGAGCATGTATTGATTACATACACATCGGCACGATCGGTAAAATCAACTTTTTCAAACGACCTTTCTTCAAACATCCTGGAAATAGAAGAAGTTTCGGAGAAATTAAGCTTACAGCCCAAGGTATAAAAGGCAACTTTTTTCATTGTAGACAAAATTAACCAATTAAATAACACAAAAAGCAGCAATGCAAATTGTTAGAATCCGAGAATTACATATCATTATTTAAAGAACTTTTAAAAATACTAAAATGGTACCAGAGAATTATTAGAATAGTACAATTTATTTAATTTCAATCTTTTTTTCTATCGGAATGATTTATTAAGTTTGTTCAACGAAATGATAAAATATATGACCAATATATTTAAATAATACAATTTATAAATAATCAGATACAAAAACATCCATTAAAACTATACAATTATGAAAACCGATTTAGATTTTAAAAGTTTTTACCACGAACAACTTTTGCCTGAGCTTGATGTTGTTGAGAAAAAACGATTTTCTATATTAATCCAACTAGCCATTACATCTGTTATCGTATTAGGTTTTTTTGGAGCCTATGCTTATACTTTTGCGATCATTTGGCAAGCACCTCTAATGTTAGCCTTATATATTCCAACATTTGGCTTTGTGTTACTTGCTGCATATAAGACTTTTGACATCATAATCAAAAACACTTCATTTTATGATTACTTTAAAAAGAATATCATTTTTAAAACTATTCTTTATATGAATCCTGCCATGCGTTATGATAAAAAGTACTTTATCTCAAAAGACCAATTCTTCAACTCGGAGATTTTCAAAGAAGAAAAAGTGAAATATAAAGGAGATGATTATGTAGTTGGTAATCTTGAAGAAGATGTAACAATTGAGTTTTCAGAATTGCATATCAAATATGTTGACAAGGACTTAATCAAAGAAAAGAAAACAGAAACCATGTTTTTAGGAATTTTCTACAAAGCAAGGTTACCGTTTATATTCCCAATAAATTTTGTTATTGAACCTCTTAACTTTTCATCCGAAATTGAAAAAGGCATTTTATATAAAACCGGTATCATAGAATTCGATTCTAAATTTCAGATTAGGATATTGAAGAAAAACCATGATTATAATCCTTCTTTGGTCCTAACAGATGAGTTTTTAAATGGAATTGTGAAATTCTCGGAAAAATTCCTCAACGAGGTTCATATTTCTTTCGTAGAAAACAATATATATGCTGCAATCCATCACGATAAAGAGTTGTTTGAACCTTTGGTATTCTCAAGCAACAAAAAATTTGATCTGATTCACATGCACTATCAAGACCTAAGCTTTCCGATAAACCTGATTAAAAATGTAATTATTAATCAGGCTCTAGAAGAGTTAGCAGCTTAGACAATTCATACCCTTAATAAATCAAAAACCTGGTAACTACTGTTATCAGGTTTTTTCTTTTTAATATAATTCTGCTTTGTAAATTGCACGAACCACTTGATTAAAATATGCAATCTAAAAAACAAAGGCTGTATCTTATATTATGCCTGATATTTCTGACAAATGCTATTCTGGCCGAAATAATCGGGGTTAAGATATTTTCTCTGGAAAAGTATTTGGGTACCGATCCATTTCAACTTCACTTACCATACAACTTCATTCTCGATTTTAACCTTACGGCAGGGGTAGTAATCTGGCCGATAGTTTTTATTACTTCTGATATTATCAATGAATATTTCGGCAAAAAAGGACTTAAAATGATAAGTTACCTGACCGCAGGATTGATACTTTACAGTTTTGTAATTATATATTTTAGCACTACTCTTCCACCTGCAGATTTCTGGATTGCCATTAACAAACAAAGCAGCGATTCCAGTTTTAATATTAACTCTGCTTTCTCCATGATTTTCAGGCAGGGCCTTGGAATAATTACTGGATCTCTGGTTGCATTTTTAATAGGTCAGATAATAGACACCCACACTTTTCATTATTTAAAATCGGTTTCAGGAAGCAAAAATCTTTGGTTAAGATCAACAGGCTCTACGGTTGTTTCTCAGTTTATAGACAGTTTTGTAGTGCTTGCTATAGCATTTTATGTATTTGGAAACTGGACCTGGCAGCAGGTAATTGCTGTAGGTTTGATAAATTATTTGTACAAATTTATAATTGCAGTCCTACTCACACCCATTTTATATTTAGCTCATAACTTGATTGACAAATACTTAATTGATGAACAAAAAGAAAGTGAACCTAAAACCATAGGTGAATAAGAATATTACGTATAATTAAAACTTATAAGTTAAATTTTTCGGATTGAACGTAAGACTGAAATTTCTCGGAGGTGCACAAACAGTAACTGGGTCCAGGTATTTATTAGAAATCGACAACTATAAAATTCTAGTCGATTGCGGACTGTTTCAGGGATTGAAAGATTTGAGGCTGAGAAACTGGGAACCTTTTCCTGTTGACCCTAAAACTATAAGTGCAGTTATTATCACCCATGCTCATATAGACCATACTGGTTATCTTCCAAAACTATTTAAAGAAGGGTTTAATGGGCCAGTTTATTGCACTGTAGCCACCAAAGACTTAATGAATATTTTGCTTCTTGATTCAGCAAAGCTACAGGAAGAAGAAGCTGAATGGGCCTTCAAAAAAGGCTATTCAAAGCACTCAAAACCAATGCCTCTTTACACAGTTGAAGATGTAAATGGGATATTAAATCATTTTAAAGGTTTCGCCTACCATGAAACCATCGCAATAAATAAAGATGTTTCAATCAGATATTATGATGCCGGTCATATCCTTGGTTCTGCCATAACTGAAGTTAGTATCAGGGGTGAAAAAATGCGCAAGACAGTAGTGTTTTCCGGTGATATAGGAAGGTATAATAAACCTATCCTGCGCAACCCAACCACCTTCAAATCAGCTGATATCCTGCTCATTGAATCAACTTACGGAAACAAGGACAACCCTGGTGAAAATGCCAAAGAAAAACTTGCGGAATTAATAAATACTGCCTTAGCCAGAAAAGGCTGTCTGATGATACCTGCATTTTCAGTAGGTCGAACTCAATTATTAATTTACTATGTGAAATTATTAATGGATGAAAAATTGATCCCAAATGTGCCAATTTTTATAGATAGCCCAATGAGTATTAACGTTACTGCTATTTATAAAAGGCATAGTACTTTCCACAAACTCAGAAAAAGCCTGGATGGCAAAACTGATTCAATTTTTGACTTTCCAAATCTTCATTATTACAGGAGTCAGTCAGAATCTATTGCCATAAACAACATCAAAAGCAATGCTATTATAATATCTTCAAGCGGAATGTGTAATGGCGGACGGATTCTTCACCATTTATATAACAGGCTTGAGAGAGAAAATGACACGATTTTAATTGTTGGATATCAGGCCGAGGGAACCCGAGGCAGAAAAATTCTTGATGGGGAGAAAAAGGTAAGAATATTTGGTGAAGAAAAAGAAGTAAAATGCCAGGTTGTGCACATTAATGCATTGTCAGCTCATGCCGATAAATCAGAATTGATGCGCTGGTTAAAAAACTTCAAGATTGCCCCAAAGAATACCTTCATTACCCATGGAGAAACAGACGTGGCCAATGCTTTTGCCCAGAATATTACAAATACCTTTGGATGGAATGTTACAGTCCCTGACTATCTGGAAACCTTTGAATTGTTTAAGGGAATTTAACTGAACATTTTATCTTCAGTTTTCCTCAGCTGCATATTATAAAGCTGTGTGTAAAAGCCATTAAGTTGAAGGAGCTCTTGATGGGCTCCTTTTTCTTTTATTACACCTTTATCAAGAACCATGATCTGGGTAGCAGATTTTATTGTGGATAATCTATGTGCAATTACAATGCTGGTCCTGTCAACCATCATTTTATCAATCGCATTTTGAATAAGGGTTTCAGATTCATCGTCAACCGAAGAAGTCGCTTCGTCCAAAATCAGAACTTCAGGATCATGAACCATTGCTCTTACAAAAGAAATAAGTTGACGTTGCCCTACAGATAACGTTGCCCCCCTTTCCATTACATTATATTGATATCCGCCTGGTAATTTTTCAATAAAGGTATCTGCACCTAGTAGCTTAGCTGTTTGTATTACTTTAGCTTCAGTTATACTTACATCCCAAAGTCGAATATTGTTCATTATCGTATCAGAAAATAGAAATACATCCTGAAGGACCACTGCAATGTGTTTTCGTAAAGATTCTACATCAAATTGAACAATATCAATTCCATCTACGTAAATCTTTCCCTTTTGAAAATCATAAAATCTATTCAAAAGATTGATAATTGAAGATTTGCCTGCACCAGTAGCACCTACAATGGCGAGCATTTCACCCCTATTTAATTCAAAATCTATATCTCGTAAAACAAAATTCACATCATCATAAGCAAACCATAACTTTTCAAATTTTACCGCTCCTGAAATTTTGCTGGAAACTTTAATTTCCCCGGTCGGTTGAATAGAGGAAGAATCATTCAATAATTTTAAAATCCTATCTCCACTTACAACTCCCATTTGCAAAGTATTTAGTTTATCTGCAATCATTCGAATAGGCCTGAAAAACATGTTGATATACATAATAAAAGCAACCAAAGTACCAATAGTTGTTTTGTCCTCCAGCACCTCATGGGCACCATACCAAACCAACAATCCAATTCCAGCTGCTGATATAACTTCTGCTATAGGGAAGTAAACAGAATAGTACCACACAGATTTAATGTTAGCCTTTTTATGTACTTTATTTATTTCAATAAACTTAGCATACTCCCTCTTTTCACTGTTAAAAATCTGAACTATTGCCATTCCGACAATGTGTTCCTGTACAAAAGTATTCAGGTTTGCAACAGCAGTTCTTACTTCATTAAAAGACTTTTTAACACTTTCTTTAAACACATAAGTACTTAACAATAAGAAAGGTAACATGGATAAACTTATCAGTGTAAGTTTCCAATCAGTATATAACATAAACCCTAAAATAAATAGCAATTGCAGCAAATCAGCAAAAATAGCCGCAACTCCCTGACTGAATACATCAGAAAGAGTTTCTATATCGGATACATTTCGGGTAATTAATTTTCCAATTGGATTATGATCGAAAAACGACAACTTATGATTCAAAAGATGCTTGTACAACTTAATCCTTATATCCTTTATAATAGTTTGTCCAAGCCAGCCAGATAGATATGTTTCAAGATACTCAAATACAAATTGAAACATTATCATCACAGTGACAAGCATTGTCATCCAACCCAGCATTTCTAAGTTACCGGCAGCAATATGATTGTCAATAGTGTATTTAAAAACAGCAGGCCTTGCAGAAGATAAAGCTGCAAGGCCAACAATAATTATAATTAAAAATAAAAACTTCCCTTTGTGCGGTTTTAAAAAAGGATATAGCTGTTTGTAAATATCAAAATCTAAAATTGCCTTTTCTTTAACCTTGTCTTGCAAACTATTTACTCTTTATCATTTGGATAAAATCATCAAACAAATATCTTGAATCGTGTGGTCCTGGCGAAGATTCTGGGTGGTACTGAACAGAAAATGCTGGTTTGTTCTTCAATTTAATGCCTTCAATTGTATTATCATTCAGATTCAAATGAGTAACAATCACATTAGGATTATTGTTCACATCATCCTCTTTAACACTAAATCCATGATTCTGTGAAGTAATTTCGGAGTGGCCAGTTATGAGGTTTTTTACCGGATTATTAATCCCCCTATGACCATGATGCATTTTATAAGTTGAAATGCCAACTGCCAAAGCCAGTAGTTGATGGCCTAAGCATATACCAAATAATGGTTTATCGGCTGCGAGAATTTGTTTTACAGTTTCAATTGCATATGGTACAGCTTCAGGATCTCCAGGGCCATTTGAGATAAAGTATCCATCCGGATTCCACTTTTGCATTTCTTCAAAAGAAGTTTTAGCTGGAAAAACTTTACAATAAGTACCTCTTTGAGCTAAATTACCCAAAATACTACCTTTGATACCCAGATCTAAAGTGGCAATTTTAATACTTGCATTAGGATCACCAACAAAATAAGGCTCTTTGGTACTTACGATGGAGGACAATTCCAATCCATTCATACTAGGAACTTTTAAAAGTTCCTTCTTCAACAATTCTATATCAGTAATCTCAGATGAAATAATAGCATTCATCGATCCTTTACTTCTTAAATAGGTTACAAGAGACCTGGTATCAACACCAGCTATTCCTGTGATATTATGTCTTTCAAAATATTTTTGCAATGATTCTTCAGCCATTGTTCTTGAAAACATGTCTGAGAAATTCTTGCAAACTAAACCATTAAATTTAGGTTTAGTAGATTCCTGATCAAGATGAAAAACACCGTAATTTCCAATGTGACTACTAGTATTAATAATTATCTGACCATAATAAGATGGATCAGTATAAATTTCCTGATATCCCGTCATGCCCGTATTAAAGCATATCTCTCCTCCGGTTGTCCCAGGTTTTCCAATTGCAAATCCATCAAATAATGTCCCGTCTTCAAGAAGAAGATAAGCTTTTGGACGATTAATATATTTCACTGAAGGTCTATTAAATTTATGAAGCGGGTGCAAAAATAAAAAAAGGATTTGACTTTAGGTCAAATCCTTTCGTTAATGGTATTAAATAATTTACTCTGGTTTATCCTCTTTAGCAACATTATCTGTAGACTCTTCTACTTTAGGGTCAATAATATTATCTGATACAGCTGAAGATTCATCCAATTTAACTTCAGATAAATTGTTTGTTGCATCTTCTTGTACTGGAGCAGTTGCATTTGGAGCTTCAGGAGAAGGAGCTTTTGTTGCTGTTGCAGTAACCGCACCAGATGTGGCACCTTTTCTTCCTCTTCTTGTTTTCTTTGCAGCTGACTTAGACTCATCATTTGTGTAGATAAGATTAAAGTCAACTAACTCAATAATACACATATCTGCATTATCACCTAGCCTGTTACCAGTTTTAATTATCCTTGTATATCCTCCAGGACGTGCAGCTATCTTTTCAGAAACCTCACTAAACAATGTTTTTACACTGTCCTTATTTTGAAGGTACGAAAATACTATTCTTCTAGAATGTGTTGTATCTTCTTTTGATTTAGTAATTAACGGCTCTACATACTTACGAAGTGCTTTCGCTTTGGCAACTGTCGTCTCAATCCTTTTTGAAAGGATAAGAGAAGAAGCCATATTAGAAAGCATAGCATGTCTATGCGCGGTTTTCCTACCTAAATGGTTGACTGATTTACCGTGTCTCATCTTTTCTTAATCTACTAATCTTCGTCTATTCTGTATTTAATCACGTCCATACCGAACGTCAAATTTTTATCAGCAATAAGTTGCTCTAATTCTTGAAGAGACTTTTTACCAAAATTTCTGAATTTCATCATGTCTGAAACTTCAAGTGCTGCTAAATCACCTAACACCTTAATGTCAGCTGCTTTTAAGCAATTGTAAGCTCTAACAGAAAGGTCCAAATCTGCAATTGTTGTTTTTAACAATTTTCGCATATGCAAGAACTCCTCATCCACTGTATTTTCTTCTTCACTTTTTACTGCCTCAAAAGACATAGTCTGATCAGAAAACAATATAAAATGTTGAATTAATATTTTGGCTGCACCTTTTAAAGCATCTTCAGGGTGGATAGATCCATCTGTTTCAATGTCAATAATTAGTTTTTCGTAGTCAGTTTTTTGTTCTACCCTTGTATTTTCAACTTTATATTTTACGTTTTTGATTGGCGTAAAAATTGAGTCTATAGGAATCAAACCAAACACCTGATCAGCTTGTTTACTTTCGTCTGCAGAAACATATCCTCTACCTTTTTCAATAGTAAATTCAAATTCCGTATTTATAGACTTATCTAAATGACAAATTACAAACTCAGGATTTAAAACCTGAAAAGCAGATGAATGCTGAGTAATCATTCCAGCCTTGAATTGCTCTACTCCTTTTAAAGGAATCGTTACTTTAGATTCAAAAGCATCAGAAGACTTTTTAAATCTTACTTTTTTAAGGTTAAGAATTATCTCAGAAACATCTTCCATAATCCCAGTTACACTAGAAAACTCATGTAAAACTCCAGGAATTTTAACACTCGTGATAGCATAACCTTCAAGTGAAGATAAAAGTATCCTGCGTAAAGCGTTACCAATTGTAACTCCGTAACCTTTCTCTAGTGGTTTGAATTCAAAAGTACCACTGAAATCTGTGGACTTTTCCATTACCACCTTTTCAGGCATTTGAAAAGCTAATATCGACATATGATTATGTTTTTCTTTAAAATATTATTTAGAATACAACTCAACTATCAACTGCTCATTGATGTTTTCTGGTATAAACTCTCTTTCCGGACGGCTGATTAATTTACCAGACATTTCAGAAGTATTCCAGTCTAACCAAGGAAGTCTTTTTGTGCTTTTAGCAGAAAGGCTATTTGTTATAGTTTCAAGAGATTTTGATTTCTCTCTTACTCCCACTACATCACCAGATTTCAATGTATATGAAGGAATGTTAACAAGATTACCATTGACAGTAATATGACAATGAGAAACCAACTGCCTTGCACCTCTTCTTGTTGGAGAAATACCTAATCTATAAACAGTATTGTCTAATCTCGACTCTAACAATATCAAAAGGTTTTCACCTTTGATACCTTCAATTCTAACAGCCTCTTTGTATATCTTAGCGAACTGTCTTTCAAGAACTCCATAAATGTATTTTGCCTTCTGCTTTTCATTTAACTGAACTGCATATTCAGACTGCTTTCTCTTTCTACCTTTACCGTGCATCCCGGGTGGGTAAGCTTTTCTTTGTAAAGCTTTACCTCCACCTAAAATAGGTTCGCCAAACTTACGTGAAATTCTAGCTTTAGGACCTGTATATCTTGCCATTGTAATTAATTCTAAATAAGATTAAACCCTTCTTCTTTTTGGAGGTCTGCATCCATTATGAGGAAGTGGAGTAATATCCTTAATAAACATTACTTCAATTCCAGAATTCTGGATAGTTCTGATAGCTGATTCCCTACCTGACCCTGGACCTTTAACAAAAACTTCTGCCTTTCTCATGCCTAAGTCATATGCTACTTGTGCGCAATTGGAAGCTGCAGTTTGAGCTGCGTAAGGTGTATTCTTTTTTGAGCCTTTAAAACCCATTTTTCCAGCTGAAGCCCAGGATACAACCTGGCCTGCATTATTTGTAATGGAAATAATGATGTTATTGAAAGTAGCTTGTATGTGAACCTGACCAACAGGTTCTACCACAACAACTCTTTTCTTGGCCTTATCTTTTCTTTTCTCTGCCATTTTCTAAAATAATTGAGTCACAGATTATTTAGTAGCTTTTTTCTTGTTAGCTACAGTTTTACGTTTACCTTTTCTTGTTCTTGCGTTGTTTTTTGTGCTTTGACCACGAACAGGTAAACCTTTACGATGTCTCAAACCTCTGTAACAACCTATGTCCATCAGACGCTTTATGCTCATCTGGAATTCTGATCTTAAAACTCCTTCAGTTTTAAATTCATTCGTTATAATTGTTCTGATAGCAGTTGCTTCTGCCTCATTCCAATCTTTAGCCTTTTTAACTAAAGTAACTCCTGCTTTGTCCAGAATTTTCTTAGCAGAACTTCTGCCAATTCCATAAATGTAGGTAAGTGAAACCTCACCTATCTTATTATCTGGTATATCTACGCCAGCTATCCTTGCCATTTTGCTAATTTTAACCTTGTCTTTGTTTAAACCTAGGGTTCTTCTTGTTAATAATATAGAGCTTTCCTTTGCGTCTAATTACTTTGCATTCAG
>JACMRH010000389.1 GCA_014376535.1 Cytophagales bacterium
AAAGAGGCAGTCAGAAAGAGAATACTAAAGATTTTGTTCATAGTTTATATTTTTAGAATGTATGTAAGTTTTGTTGGAATGGTAACCATGTTTTATGAATTAATAAAACTGGAATCAAATGAGAGATTTATTATCACAAGGATGTAAAATAGCAATTAGAAACCAAGTATTTTGATGAAGATGGTCCGTCACTCAAGCTGTTCGACATTTATAATGCATCCATATTCTTGATAATCAAAGTATTGGGAACATAAAACTTGTCATCAAAATTCTCATTAAGCAATGTTTCTGAAAGCTGTGCGTAGCTAAAAAGAGATGCACATAAGCATCCGGTAAAAAGTGCGGTGTGTAATAGGTTTTTCATTTGGTTCTATTGTTTAAAATTGGACAATATAAATCGGGGCAACGAGTTCTTTTCATGGCATATTTGTACGCACGATCTCTCCAGAAGCCTTTCGACAAAGTTAAACTGCTTTTAAATAATTGGGTAACATACCGCATACACTTGCTTGTGACGTAATAAAAACCGCCATTGTTTAAACCAATGCAAAAATGTTTTTGGAAAGGCCTCCCTTACAAACGTTTCCTGATCAATGGAAAACGGTTGTACTCAAAAAACATAGAAAGAAACGTATAAAACACCGCGGGTTTCATATGTAACTTTCAGACATGTATACGCTGTAATATTCATTAGGTAAACGCAGAAATAGATTGTTTTGAAAATGTTAATTCCGCTCTTCTGAATTTGCAAATTCTAAAACATTATCATAGATTCTTTTAACTTCTTAAGCTTGGATTTCAAATCCTCATTATCTGTGATTCGACATTGTAAAATGTCGATCTGCGGGGAATGTGTGTCCGAAAATCGTGAATGAGTATCAGAGATTCAGTAATGATTATCAGAGAGTTAATACTGAAGCTAAGAATCAAGAGGTTGAGTGTTGAGGTGTTGTAAATGATTCTCGCTATTCGGAATTTATAATTCCGAATCAATATCGTAGCTTCTGTAACCGCAAATACAAGCATTCATTTTTTTTGAAATAATTTCATAGCTCTTTTCGATAGACCCTACTGTCAAATACATTAATGATATATTCTACAGGTATTTTATTTTTATAATAATTGTTCTGTTTGATTTCAGATCAAACTTAAACTCGTCAAAAGATGGTTTTTGGAGCTTTTCCAGGAAAAAGTTTGAGAACCCGAATCCTTCCTTTGGCATTCCGATCATATTTTTGTCTAATTCGTTGCTGTTATTTTCATCATCTACAAGCGTAAATCCATAAGTGCCCTGCTCTAGGCTGCAGATTACTGTTAAAGAACCACTTGTCAGATGATTTTTATCAAAGACAAAGTTTTTGTAAGGCTTTTCATCATCAAAACTTTTGCTGTCTTTAAACACACTAAGCAAAATTTTTCCTTTCTGTGACCTCATATTTGTGATGTTGACCTTCACTTCAAGAATCTGGGCATATGCAGATGAAAAAGCATGAAGTAAATTGAATAGGACAATGGTAATTAAAAGGATACGAGACATCATTTGCTTGATTTAATGGCAGTCAGAATAATACAAGAACAGTGCCTTGAATAATCGTTTTCTGCCCGTGATCTTCGGTTTGCAATTCTAAAGTATTATCCCAGTTCTGCAAACCGGATCTTCTGGGGAAACAGAAAGCAGGAAGATAGTAAAGATGAAATAGGAAAGGTTTTTGATTAGAAAGCTGACTCTGGTTGACCCATATTAAAGTCATTCGTGTAAACTATCGAAAAAAAAGGGCGGCAATCTGCCACCCTTTTTGCGCACCTGGAAAAAAAGTGAGTCTCTAACTATATCCTCCCACTTTTGACTGTTCCTCCAACTCTCTGTTTCCGGCAGTATTTTTATCATCATGAACGGAATTTCCACTACTCGAATTGCTGCTTTTGGAATTTTCCAGGTAGGCAGCTAATTCCTGAAGGGATGTTTCCCAGGCTTTCTGATGAATAGCTACAGATTCGTGAGTTGAAAACGGTTCCTGTTTCACATCCAGTATGGATTTGCCGTTGTTCTCTTTAAACAAGATCGTTAAAGTAAAATGGCCGTCTTCGGTACTGGCTTCGGGAATTTCCCAGTTCCAGGTATACACAAGTCTCTCATTCTTGATTGCTTCTTTGTATTCACCTTCCACTGTCAGGTCTTTACCTTCCGTAGTTTTAAAAATATATTTTACTTTTCCCTGCGGATTAATATCATTTTCTACGCTTTCCAGCTGAAGATTTTCAGGTCTCCACCATTTTTTAAGCTGCTCCGTTTCTGTCCATGCTTTGAACAGTTCCTCCCTGGAGACATTTAACTCCTTCGAAATTTCCAGTATATTTTCATTTTTATTTTCCATTTGACATATCTTTAAACAAGCTATCAGGAAAACTAAATTCCTGTGCCGCTATAAAAACAGCTCCCTAAGATCTTTTAGAAATATAAACCTTAACACCATTATCAAAAAACTGGATGAGGAATAAATGCCTTTAGAAGGTTCTGAAACCAGATTCCAGTGTTTTAAACAGAAACTTATCTGACAAATAGCTTTTCTGTTTGTTGTTCATTCCCGTGATTGTATTTTAAGATATATAATCCAGGCATCAGATTATTATTTGTTGGTTCTGAATTACTTATCATAGTTTCCTTTATTAAATTTCCTGCCAGGTCGTACACTTTAACCGAAGTTTTCGCTCCATTAAAATAAAGTAAAGAACCTTTTTCAGTAGGGTTGGGATATATTCTGCTGTCTGAAACATGGTTGTTTTCAGACACAGAAAGGATAGTGCCTGAAGATGTAAGTATAGAAATACCAGCTTCTCCACCTGCCCAAATCTTTCCTTGTTTATCTGTCATTAAGGTTAATGTGTAATCATCTGCTAAATCGCTATTTTCGGAGGTGAAATTCTGGTATTTATCCTCGTTAAAAACTATCAATCCTCTGCCTGCATTTGCCATCCATATATTACCTTCCAGATCCTGGGTCATTGATTTAATATTAAAACTGTTAAAGCCAGCATCAAAATATGAATCACTGTATTTGTAAACCGAATCAGGGGTTACTTTATAAAGTCCTTCAAGTAAATCAGCCATCCAAAGATGGTTTTGTTTGTCTACAAACATAGAGGTCATGAGAGTAAAATTGTATCGAGGCATTGAAAACCATTTGCCCTCGAAATACTTGACTACACCATTACTGGCTCCAAGAAAAACTGTATCCTGCTGATTTATCGCAATAGAGGAAAATTCAAATCTGTTTTGTGGAGGAAGTTTGTCCAAGTATCCTTCCAGGGTTGTCCAGGTATTGCCATCATACATTATTACCCCTCCACTTCCAGCTACATAAAGATTGTTCTTACTGTCAAAAGCTGCTTTTAAAATTGGAGTGCTATAATTTTCCGGGAAGTTATATACTGGATCGATCAAGGTCACCCATTTATTGTTCTTTCTTGTTACCACTATTTGTTTGGTGAAAAACCACGGATTTCCTGTTTTGTCTGTCACTGCACATTCAATCCGGTTTGAATATGTTCCAAACATTGAATCAGGTACAGTTGTCCAACCGGTATCAGAAAGCCCGGCAACTCCCATATTTGTGCCAAACCATTTTGTATTATTCTTATCAATGCAGCTGCTGATAATATAATGAGAAGGTAATTTATTTGAAGCAAGGCTAATTTTCTTCCAGTTATTGTTCTGGTGAAGTATTAGATGGGTTTCAGTTCCGATAGCAAGGCTACTATCCCTGGCAGAATAATCGGAAGACACATATTTGTATTGATAAGGAGCTTTTACAAAACTGATATTTTCTCTTTTTGCTATAAAGTATCCACTATCCTTAATAGCAAGAAGACGGTCATATTTGTTTGTTTCCTGAAAAGGGATAATGTTTTGATACAATTGTTTGAAATCATAAAATATATCATTTCCTCCAAAATATGTGATGTCAGATGATGAACTTGCCCAGACCCTTCCTGTTGACTCTTTAGTTAAATAGGTATTAATGTATTTAGAAAAATCCGGGGTCAAGTTTGTGATTGAGTTATTTTCAAGTATGAAAATTCCGTTTGAAAATGTCTGGACATAAACGTTATCGTCATTGTCAACATTTATAGAAGTTACAAAGTCATCGATTTCAGACTGAAAGCTGGTCCAGGAGCTGCCATCAAACTTTCTGAGCCCTTTCTGAAATTGAGATCCGACATAAATATTGTTTTTGCTATCCGACGATATGGAGCTGATATTAAAAATCTCTGCCTGAGGATATGCGGTCCACTTTTTCCCATCAAAGCTGGAAATTCCCCCACGCACTGTTCCTACCCATAATTGCTTTTTATTATCAAGATGGAGGGCTTTGACAATATTACATGGCAAATCAGAATTGGCTTTGTTGTAATGTTTTATTGTACCTTTTACCTTATCATAGAAAACCAATCCACCATTGGTGCCTGACCAAACTGAATCATTCTGAATAACGACATCGTTGACATATTGGGATGCTGTAAGATTTTCCCAGACAGGGTTTTCTATAATCTGGGCATGCAATGTTTGACACAGCAAGAAAACCGGGACTAATATTTGTAGTTTGTTCATCATAATTTTTATAGAATAACGAAATTAATCTATTTCTGGAAAGCTTCCTATTGGAGGATTTGATTGCCGGAAAGACAGAGCACCCATTAGTTTGGGATTAGGATTTCTTTTAAATCATATGGGGTCCCCCTCCTTAGGTCGGGTCGGGCTTTACACTGCAATCTTTTTGCGGCGGTAGTTTAGATTTGGGGAAAGATAAAGATGCAAAAAGGATTTACTTTTCAATCCCTGGCCCAGATGTTCGTTTCAGTTTGGACTAGCAATATTTTGAATCTCCAAAATGACATTTGAAACCTATTTATTATTTATTTTTATCCGCAAGTCATTAATCATATAACACTGTGAAAAGATTTTTATGCCTATTTGTATTTATTTTTCTTTTTTCGTTTAAATATCCCGATCCTTTAAGAGGCAGATTACCTACAAGCACAAATCCATCAATTATTAGTCTTACTACTCATACCCCCTTAAGTTTTTTATTTAAACTTAACGGATTCAAAGGTTTTCCAGACTCCAAAGTAATTGGCTTCAACCTGCCTGATGATACAGTAGTGGCTGATTTTTTTCAGGAACAGATGGGAACCCTGGGTCCTCCTCCCGGATATAAAACTGGAGCATATTATCCTGGAACAGTTTGGGTTAGTGATAACAAACTTCTGGACGAGGTAGAGGTTTCAAATCTTGACTGGATGGAATTTGTATCTTCTACAAGGTTAATTCAATCGGATGAACAGGCGCAGAAAATGATGCCTAATCTTAAGACCCTGCCAGTTGAAAATTATTATCGTTCCCCTTTTTACCGATATTTCCCGGTTGTAGGAATTACTTACGAGCAAGTGCTAGAATATTGTAGGTGGCGGACAGAAGTAGTAAATAAAAAGTTCGTAGAAGATCAGCGTTCCGGAAAATTAAAAACTTCTAAAAAAGTCAGATTGATCTACCGTTTGCCATCAGAGAAAGAATGGGAAACTTATGCAGCTTGTGGAATAAATCTTAAAAAGTACCCATTGGGTTTTAAATACCCTTTCGCTGAAATTGAAGTAAACCCCAAAGCAGGTAAATACTTAAAGTTTGCTGGCCAATTGGAGCAGGTCGAGGATAAAATTAAAGAAGATATTAAAGTATATAACAAAAGCCATCCAAAAGTTCCTCTTTTCAGGGTGAAGTATTCGGACCTGCCCTATTTTTTACAGGCAAAATCTCCGTCCTATATTTTTAATTTGCCCATAAATAATTACGGTCTTTATAATATGATCGGGAATGTGTCAGAAATGGTCATGGAAAAAGGGATATCAAAAGGAGGCAGTTATAACACCAGCCTTGAAAATTGCGCAATACAAAATAAGATTCCATATTCTGGTGCATCAAATGAGATAGGTTTCAGGGCTTTATGTGAAATTTTATCAGCTGAATAACATAAGACAATATATGGCGGAATGGTAAGAAGCTACACAACGATCAGAATCAAAGACAAGGATTTAAAGAACCTTGGAAGATCTCTTTGTAAACGAGGTCAATTCGGAGGTGGCTAATTACCAAACCGTTACCTTTTCAAAGGAATGGTAATTATTATGGAAAATGTCTAAAAGATATATACCTGGTTTAACTTGACCAATGTGCATCATGTTTTCAGAAAAGGCTCCTTCCTCGACGGTCTGACCTTGGCTATTGCTTAGTTTAAAGCTCCCCTTTTCTACAGAAGGAATTGAAAGAAATCCGCCTGTAATAGGGTTTGGAAAGATTTGCAAAGCTTTTTCAGTCCCTTTGCTGTTGGCTGTGCCAGTAACAAGAACTTGTTTTACGGTAGTAGTTACTGTGTTGGTATAAATAGGCAGATTATAATCGAAATAGATTGCTGCAGTATTATCTATGGACTGACCACTAATCAGTGTGTTTTTAGGTATTACCCTATAACGAATAAATCCGTGGCTTTGACTCTCGTTTGTTTTATTGTCTGGCAGTCGAATATTAATAAACTCGAAAAACATTGTACTCCCTTTTATGGAAGTCCTGCATATATGTGACGTACCAATTAATTCTACAGTACCGGGAACAAGATAATCGCTAAGCTTATCAGCGACCACTACAGTAAATGCAGTATCGGTTCCTGTATTTTGAAACCGTATAAGGTATTCTATTGGCTCATTATTTTCTACTTGAACTTTGGATATGAATGATGGCCCTTCCTTATCGTTAGGATCAAAAGAGCCGCGTACAACTAATTTAGATGTGGAAATATTGTTATTGTAAGCGCTGTCGGTATACTTGTCGCCAACATTTACTACCCCCTTAAAAATCAATGTGTCACCTAAAATTGCACTGGTGGATATCCTGCCATATACCAATAGGTTTAATTTCTGACCAGGCCTCAATTGGTTAAAATTCAATAATGCCCCTGTGCCATGTGCGGATGTAGAATCAACAGAAAATTGATTTGGAAATTCCACAAAGGCGGTTCCATTTTCTGTTGTATTCCCTAAGTTTTCTACTTCCAAGAGTAAAGAAGCTTTGAAACCGGGTCTGGCTGGAGTTAAAATTGTGAGAGTTGCGCTTAGGTCTTTTACTAGTTTTGTTTGCTGGAGTGCAAAGTTTTTTACCAGCAATTGTCCCATAAATGAAGGGTTGACTGTTTGCGAAGAACTTGTCCAAAACTTTGGATTATTTATAGCAAGGGTATAAGATGCCAAACTGTCAAGTGCTAACTGGTAATAGCCTGTATCGTTGGTAAAAGTAAATCCATGACCTGGCATAGATATGACCTTCAATCCTTTCCTTGCAATCTCTGAAGGGTCTTTTATGCCATTTTTATTTTCATCTAAAAATACTACACCTGTAACATAAGGGAAAGACTGACATTCGTTACTGTTATTAATGGGATTGCAGACTGGTAATATTGATTTGGTAATAGCAGTAGGAATATTTGGCAAACAGCGTATTCCTGTAGAATTTGTCCTTAATATTTTCAAACCCGCCGGTAAAAAAGGCATGCATTGCAGTGCAAAATTAGAATCACAGTATAGTTCTTCTAACGTAGGGGGTAGAGCAGGTAAATGCTTTAAAAAATTATGGCCACAACCAAAAACATTTAATCTCAAAGGAAGCTCGGGCATAGAATCAAATAAATTGTGCCCACATGTAAAAGCATTTAATCCCACTGGCAATGGCGGTAAGGTTTTCAGTTGATTATTACCCGTATAGAGTACAGTCATTCTTTCAGGTAATATAGGTAAATGGGTTAACCTGTTGTCAGTACAATTTAGCCAGTGAAGAACCTTGGGGAGAGGGGGTAATGTTGATAAATCATTATTACTACATTGAAGCATGTTTAATGAATCTGGCAAAGCAGGGAGACTTGTCAACATATTGTAGTCACAAATGATTTGCATAGTTCTCTTCGGAAGTGCGGGCAAACTAGTAAGCAGATTATTAGTACAACTGAGTTCTATCAATGATTCAGGAAGTGGTGGTAATGAATTGATGGGGTTATAGGCACAAACAAGTTCTCTAAGTAAGTTGGGTAGGGAAGGTAAATCCTTTAATTTGTTGATATTACAAATAAGGTTTACCAAATTAAGGGGTAAAGCAGGTAAATGGACCAAGTCATTACCACCCACATTTATATAAGTCAAAGTATTAGGCAATGATGGCAAAGAAGATATCTTATTCATTGAGCAAGAAAGTTCAATTAACCCTGCGGGTAAGGTAGGCAAGTTTGTTAATTGGTTCCCTCCGCATGAAAACGTGGTTAAACTATCAGGCAAAGAAGGCAAGGTGGATAACTTGTTATCAGAACAAACCAGCCTGTTAAGACTTTTAAAATACTGAATTCCTTCCAGTGATTGGATATCTGAATTACTTACATCAAGCTTCCCCTGTTTGGTAGCGGCACACAAAGTATCCATTGTCGTAGAGTCAAAACACTCCGGATATTTATTAATTAATATAGTGAGAAAGCGACTATCTGGAATAGAAACCTGTGACAGGCAATGAAAAACAGAAAAAACATAACAAACAAGGAAAAGTAGTTTGGCTTTCATGCAAAATTATAGTTGGGTTTGTCAAATATAGTAAATTAATGCCTTAACGTTTCATCTCCATTCTCTTTTATCCGTAGTTTAGCTTGTGTAAATCAGACAACCCGGCTTTCAAGGTATCAATTAATTCTGTATCCATAAATTGAAAATCGTCTGGAATGTCCAAAACATGTAAACGTTTGTTTTCCATAGCGGTAGAAAACTTTTCAAGGATCCGCTGCTTATGCTTTTTTTCCATTACAAAAATCAGGTCAGCCCAATAAATGAGTTTTTCTGTTACCCTTATTCTTGCGTCGTTTTCCGTTCCTGCTGAACGAGTTTCATACATCTGATTACCCTTAAAAAGAGCCTGCTCTTCGGAATTTGCAATTCCGAAGCATTATCATAGGTTCTGTGAACCGAATTATCAAAACTAACCTAATCAAATTCCTTTTTCTTAGTCCGAAAAATTCACCTGCACTACAATTTAATGATCTTTTTCCGCTATGA
>JACMRH010000390.1 GCA_014376535.1 Cytophagales bacterium
CAGGTAATTATCAAATGATTACTTACAAAAACAAATTGGAAACCTCAATCAATCAAAATTATAACATAGATCAGTTGTTCTTAAACTACACACTGGTATTCTAATAGCCCAATAATTAAGATGACTAGAGTATCAAAATATAACATCTTCTCAGTTCTTGTTCTCCTTACATTTCTATCCTGTAAAAGAACTCAAAAGGAAGGAATGTTAGGTCCAGATTTAAAAGTTGCTTCGCCTAATTTTGCAATAATCGATTCTTTTAAAGTTTATGGTCAAGACAAATCTTTAAATTTTAAAATAGATACTATAGATTTTTCCAAACCCACAACAATAACAGATGTTATTCATGATAGCAGCGGAATAACAAAAAAGGATACTTTTTATTTTAAAACTAGAACTTCTCCAAGACAACGTTCGACTTATTTTAAAGCAAAGTTTAATGAACCAGTCAAATGGAAGATTGAGATTTTTCCATTAATTACTAACGGTTTAACTGCTCCTTATAAATTAATTACTGGAACATCCGATTATATTGACAGTATTCCGGAATGGACATGGGATGGGTCTTCAGATAACCAATTTCGATTTGTGCCTGGGCCTGTAGTATTTAATTTGTCATTTTTAGGATCAAATAAATCTATTTCAATAGCGAAATTTGCTAAAAATGTCACGTTACTTGATTCCACATCAGAAGCTATTTTATTAAATGATTTTGAAGGTGGAATTGGTATAGTTCCTTATGGTGACAATAAAGATAATATTTCAAATCCATTACCTTTTCTTAGTCCTAATTTTCCTAACATCCCTCAGGGCATTAAAGTCTTAAGCTTATTCGGTACTGATCATAACGGAGACTATTTTGTAGGCGGAAACCAACAAAAGTTTCCTAAAGGAATGTTATCCGGTCACAGTGCTTCTGATATTTACATCAACATGTACATCTATGGTTATCCTTCTGGAGTTACGCCGAATGCAACTAAGATAGGTATAGGTGTTTCACAGGACAATGGTAAAGTTAACGGTACATACGATGCTTTGTATGATGACACTTTTGATCAGCAGATTGCTGTTGATTGGGTTGGCTGGAAATTGATATCTATCAAGTATAGTAATTTAAAAAGAACAACTGCCGTTACAGATGGTGGCAACGGTCCTAATAAATTACAACCTGAAACAGCTGTGGGGGTTGGTTGTAACATATTGTCATCCCCAAATGGAAGTACAGTAGGCGCTGCAATTGATTACTTAATAATTACGTTTGGTAAACCTTTAGATAAATGAGACTTTTGAAATATTTAATTTATTGTTTGTGTTTGCTTTCAATATTTTCTTGTAAGAGAAGTCTTGATAAAAGCATTATTGGACCTGAAATCCAATATTCCTCCAATTTAGTTGTCCCTTTTCAGGCAAGTTCATCCTCCGTTAATTTTAGACTGCCAGAAACCAATGTTGTCAAGTTTAATGGTAAGTTTGAAAAACTAACCAAATGGAAAATTACTATAAAAGGATTGAGTTCTGGTGCTACTAAAACCCTTTATGGTAACTCAGAGGATATTAGTTTGGCTTCTTTATGGAATGGTTCCCAGGATTCTCTATATCTATATTTTTTCAGAGATGGTGAGATGGTAATTGCTTCTTTGTCTCTTAATAATTCCATTTCAAGTACCAATGTTTCTCAAAATCTTGATAATAGAGGTGATATTATAGTCACAGAGAATGAAATAGCCCGTGATACCATTTTAATCATAAAAGGTAAGGCAAGTAATTCAAATCAGATTGAATTATTCCCAAGATACGCTGGTGAAGGTGATTGTACCCCAGATATAATTCCTTATTTCTATACTGCGGGTTATGACGCTGAGGGAGAGGGATCTTTAGATGTAGATCCTCTTGTTCCTAAAATAAAGGATAGCCAATTTTATTACGCTGTTTTTGATTCATCTCAGAATCTATTAAATTTTTCAAAAAATCAAAGTGGATTAAAAGGTCCAAAGTTTTTTATGTTGAAAGGAATGGATGTATCCACGAAGATCTCGACAGAAAAGGGTCCGGATTATTACGTGGCCCGGTTGCAATCAGTTATATTAAATGACAAAACTGATTATGGAAATATTCTTACTTATGCGGAACATAAAGATCCTTGTGATGTAGGTGATATAACAGTCGGAAGAAACGTAACTGACTTTATGAAAACAGCTATGACGAACGATAATTTATACTTTAATGTTTTTGTATACGGAAATGGTGATGGGTCTAAAATAAATTATACTATTCAAGAGGATGATAGCAAAAATGGTTTTTACGTTGGAGATAAAGGTGATGAAGCCTATGAAAAAGGAATTGTTGTGGATTTTAAAGGTTGGAAATTATTTTCATTTAAATACAGTGATTTCACAAAAGCCGCTTTTAGGGATCCTATCGATGGCATCGATAAAACAATTTTAAATGGAAATGGTAAGAAAGATATTGCTAATATTCTGTTTGTTCAGTTTGGACTCGTGGCTGGTAAACTTGGAGGGAAAGCACAAATGATTATGGATAATCCGACAGTTTCTATAGGAAAACCATTCTCCTATTAGTTGGTAAGTAAATTTAGCGATATGAAAAACCTTTCAAAATTATTACTTTCGACATTTGCTATACTTATTGCGGCATGTTCTGGTCTCACCAATAAAAGCCTTGAAAAGGGTGGTGAAAAAGAAATCAAGGCTAAAAGTGTAAAACCTGTTGAATTTATTATTGAGAATGAGAATGTAGGTGCTAGTATTGATGGCAAATATTATGAGCCTGAGAAAGAAGACATTGCAAATTCTTTAATAAACATCAACAAAGGTGTTTTAGAATCTTTCAACGGTGACATTGATAACTGGTGGATAGGTGAAGGTGGAAGATTTGCCTTGGAAAAACAGGGTGGTGCACTCAAAGTTAATGCCCGTAAAGTAGGACCAAAGTGGGATGCTTTCGGTAGACCTTACAATAATTTGGATTTAACC
>JACMRH010000391.1 GCA_014376535.1 Cytophagales bacterium
TCTATATTTGTTCAAACAGTTTTTAAAATATGCGCACTTGTTTTTAAGTCTTATGAAGAAAATATTGTTGATCTTAGTTGTAAGCCTTGTCAGACTTGATGCGATTTATGGCCAGGATTCTTTAATTTTTTATAAACATATACCTGCTTCAGGCTTAGATAAAGTCTCACAGGATTCTTATGGTAACTTGTACTTCAGCGACCTCAAAGGAAATATCAACAAATACGATTCATTAGGAAACTACCTGATCAATTATTCTCCGCAAAAACTTGGTACTGTCTCTTTGCTGGAAGCATGGAATACAATTCGGATTTTTGTCTTTTACCGTGATTTTCAGGAGTATACAATTTTAGAAAGGTTTCTCGGCCCTATGCCCGGCAACCCATTGAACCAGGAACAGATAGGCTTTGCCAGGCAGGCTACATTAGCCTCAGATTTCAACCTATGGGTGATTGATGAAACAGATTTTGCACTAAAAAAATACGATAGGCAGTTTAATAAAGTGGTAAATAAAACATCTTTGGATCTCCTTTTGGATGTGCGTGAGTACGATATAAGCTTTCTGCGCGAATACCAGAATAATCTCTATATAAATGACAGAAATACCGGAGTTTTGGTTTTTGATGCGTTTGGATCTTACAAGAAAAAAATCCCATTTAAAGGAATAGATTTTTTTTCCTTTCATGAAAACGACCTTTTTTACCTTCAAAATGATACCGTCAGATTTTTCGACCTTTATCTTTTCACCGAAAATATTTTGACACTTCCTTCCGGAATGAAATACAAAAGAGTATTAATTCACGACCGTAAACTATATGCCATCAGGCCGGATGGTTTTGATATTTATAACATTGTAGGAAACCCAAAAAGACTCAGATAATATTTACTTCTGTTTCCAGGTTTACACCAAACTTTTCAAATACACTTTTTTGAATTTCTTCAGCAAGATTCTTCACTTCCTGTCCACTTGCATTTCCAGGATTTGTCAAAACCAATGCCTGATTTTTGTGAACGGCGGCATTTCCCAAAGATTTTCCTTTCCAGCCGCATTGCTCTATCAACCAGCCAGCAGCAATTTTTCGAAATCCTTCATTGTGAGTTGAATAAGTTGGCATCAAGGGGTATTCATTTAATAACAACTGACAAAAGCTTTCTTCAACCTCTGGGTTTTTAAAGAAACTGCCAGCATTTCCTATCACTTTCGGATCAGGTAATTTGCTACTTCTGATACTCACAATTGCGTTGCTGATATCTTTGATGGTTGGCAATGAAACTTCCATTTCCTGTAAAGTATGGCCAATAGCCCCATAGCTCATATTCAACTTGTGAAAACCAGGTTTCTTCAAACGAAAATTTACCGAAGAGATAAAATACCTCCCTCTGGCTTTATTTTTAAAAATGCTATCACGATAACCAAACTCACATTCTTCATTATTGAAATGTACAATTTGACCGGTTTCCAAGTCAAACGCTTCAAGTGAAACAAATGAATCTTTCAGTTCAACCCCATAAGCACCAATATTTTGCACAGGTGAAGCACCAACTGTACCTGGGATAAGGGATAGGTTTTCAATGCCTCCCAAATTATTTTCTACACATTTTAGTACCAATTCATGCCAATTTTCTCCAGCACCTGCTTTAACAATAACAGATTGATCACTTTCATCTTCAAATGAAATCCCGACAATTCTGTTGCGCAAAACCAATCCATCATAATCTTTTGTGAATAGCATATTGCTTCCACCACCTAAAATCAATTTATTATATATGGAATTGTATTCGCTACTTTTCCAAATCGAAAGCAATTCATCAAGGTTATATATTTCTACAAAGAGTTTTGCCTTGGCAATAATACCAAAAGTTGTATAAGAGGCTAGTTGAATGTCGTGTTGATACATGGCATGAAGGTAAAAACAAAATCGATTCCATGATATGTGTAGGAATAGATAATTCCTCTAAAACAGAAGCAATATACCTTCTGGTTTGTATTGATAATTTTTCAAATTGACCGGAAAATTTTTTAACATAAGCCTTAAACGAAATTTCAATTGTACTTCTTTTCAATTAGCCATCATCGGGAAATCTATTAATATATCTTGTTCACCATCGGTAGGATTTCCGGTCTTTTCAATCCCATTGCTGAAATGCCTGAGATTAATATTGAAAAGACCATATCCAGCTTGATTTCCTAGTTTTAATTTAAATTGTAAACCAAGGGGTTGGGCCGGAATCCGGGAATCGTAATCTGTGATCGAAGCAAAAACAACGGCACTTCCCTTAAATGAATAATGAAAGCGATGAAAATTGCCTTCATTTCTAACTTCATCCGAAACGATGGCAGCTGGTGTTTTTGTATCATCATAAATTGTCAATTTTACCAGATAGGTTTTACTTACACTTAGTTTTATTGTATCTGCTACTGGAGGTTTTTTACCCTGACCATCAGGATCAATTAAAGAAAATGTCTTAGATAAAGTGGCGTCCGCCGAATCAATAAACTGCAGTTGTATCCGGGTTATATTTTCTTCATCACCTGCACCGGGATTAACAGGTTGCTCTGGGGTAGGGTCGCTGGCCTTATTCTTTTTACATCCTGAAAGTGTAATGGCAAAAATGGTCAATATAAAAATTATGTATTGGGTCTGTTTCATTTCTATTCTCAATTTTTATTGTAAATATTAATTGGGATTTTCAATCTTAAAGTAAAATTTCGTCCCATCTCATCAGTAAAGTACCTGAAACGGTTCATATAATCTCTGTAGGCCACATCAAATAAATTATTTACCTGTAAAATCAAACTCATTTTTTGTTTCCCAAGATAGATGTCAGTTCCTGCTTCAGTATCAAACAATGTATAAGCTGAAGGAGGTTTTGCATAATCCAAATTTTCAGGAACTCTGGTTTGTTGTTCAGTCCTGTTCATCGTGAACCTCAGGTAGGTCTGGTACTTTTCATTCACAAAAGTGGGCTTGTAAACTACCGCTGGGCTGTATTTTATTGGGGGAGTATTAATTAAATAATTTTTATCAGTAATATTTTCAGCTAAAACAACTGATCCTTTTACAATCAAGATGATTGCTTTGGATACTTCATAACTGGCAAATAAATCTGAACCATAAAACCTTGCATCAATCTGGGTATACGTAAAAGATGGAAATGCTCCTCTTATGGTCTGTACAAGTTCCTGGTCAGGTTTTAAGTAAATAAAGTTTTGTATCTGACTAAAATAGAATGAATTTTCCAAACTTAGTTTATCAGATTTTGCTTCAAGAGTTGATACAATTTTAAATGCCTGTTCTGGCTTTAGGTTTGCGTTTCCATTTTCAATAGCTGCTGCGCCATGATGTAATCCTTTACTAAACAGTTCATTAACATTTGGAGGCCGCCAGGTTGTTCCCACATTTGTTCTCCAGTTGAATGTTTCGTTGATTTTATAAATGGCCCCAACAGTACCTGAAAAATTTGAAAATGAATAAGGTAACAATTTTACGGTGCTATTGTCATTCAGGTAAACATCTAGTTGCTTTTGGTCATAACGGATGCCAATTTCAAGGTCAGTTTTTCCTGACCCCCATTTCTCAATAATAAAACCACCAAAAGACTGACTCTTAAAATTAGGAATAAGAAACCTCCCCTGCCAGATATTGCTTTGCTGCATGTAAGTGGTCCCAATACTTCCTGAAATATTTTTAAAGGGTTTATGTTCAAACACCAGATCGCCGGAATGAGTCGTTAGTTTAAATTGAAGTTGAGGATTTTCTTTAGATTCGTTGGCAATCGTATTTCTCAGTACATCAAATTCAGATCTGTTATTAAACTGCCTGCCCAAAAGCAAATTTAGTATTCCAATTTTAGTGATGTTTGCTGAAAGTTTTGCCCTTGCTAATTCGTGTTCCACATGCTGAAAAGGTCGCTTAATCTCATAAGTAAAATCCGATTTTACAGCTGGTTCTGATTTCTCTATAGCATTTTGCAAATCAGCAACACTTCCAATATGCGATCCCGAAAATATCCCCAAGGTCGTATTAAACTGACTATAAAAAATTTCACCTGAAAACCACTTCCGGTTAATGCCCAATGCATATGAAAAGTTTTTTTCTTCAAACCCTGTATTTGATTGATAATACTTCGGAGTTTTCACATTACCTGCTTTGCTCAGGGTGCCTTGCAAACGCCACATCAAAGGCAAGGATTTGCCAAATTTCCCCTCGAGCAAGCCAGACGTAGTTCCTTGCCGATTATTGCTCATTCCTACCAAATTCATTTCAGCATTAATACCTGTTTTCATAGGAAGGTTTCTTGGTTCTACAATGACTACACCTGCTATTGCATCTGATCCATAGCGTACTCCCGCCGCACCTTTTACAACAGTCATTTTGTCTGAAACAAAAGGATCAACTTCCGGAGCGTGCTCATTCCCCCATTGCTGGCCTTCTTGTCTTAAACCAGCATTTAAAACTAGTACGCGATTACTATGCAAACCATGTATGACAGGTTTTGAAATAGAATTGCCGGTTTTAAAAGTGTTAATTCCAGGTAATTCCTTTAGAGCATCGCCAAGGGAAAGCCCTCTGGCTCTGTCAAGGTCCTTACCTGTTAGAGAGATTTTGGTAAAGGAAGCAATTTCTTCAGGGCGTTTCCCATAAACAGTTACAGATTCCAGCTGGCATGTATCAGTATGAAGGATAATCTTGTCTTTCCTGAAACCAGAATGTATTTTATATATAGTTGTAAAGGTTTTATAACCGAGAGCTGAATAAATAACAGTTATTTTGCCGGGACACAAATTACTTATTTGAAAAAATCCATTAGAATCGGTTTCAGCTCCCTTTTGGAGTTCTTTAATAAAAACAGAAGCATACTGAAAATACTTTCCAGTTTCACCATCTATTATATTTCCTTTCAAAATCGCATCACAAGAGTCTGGTTGCGCAATTAAGGCACCTGGAACATGTATCAAACAGAAAAGAAAAAATGAAAAACAGACTTTCAAACTTCTTGTGGTTTAAACAAAAGTAGTTTGATGAATCTACAAATGCAACATTGTTGCATTTGTAACTTGAATTTTAATATTTCCAAATTGCAATAAACTTCGGCCTTGGAATAAATAGCTTTAAAAATTTCTTCAGGAGTGAAGGAAGAAATATTTTTGAATCTGCTAAATCCCTTCCGGCCTCTGACCAACTTACTTCCAGGGAAGGAATATAATATTGCCAGTTCCAAAATGTACTCACAACACACAACTCATATCGCACAACTGAAAATAGGGTTTCGTGCGAAGGCAAAAGAAATTTAGGCATTTCCTCCATCGCCTTGAATTTTTTAACTCCTTCCCTGCGAAGGGAAGGTGGCCGAAGGCCGGAAGTGTAGGTCTTTCAAGGAAAAAGAACTATGAAGAATTGATCGAAGCTTTATTTCGCCTAACTCTACTCTTTATTGAACGGTATCGTCTAATAATTAAGTAGGCTTAATTGATCTTTGGCAATTGCGCAATTGATCCATTCAGGATCAAAAGAGGGATTGTATTTATTATAAAACTTGATGGCAGGTTCATTCCAGTCTAAAACCTGCCAATGCAACTTACCAACTCCTTCTTCTTTAGCAACCATAATAGTTGCTTCCATTAACTTTCGGCCTATCCCTTTCCCTCTATATGATTCATTTACTATAACATCGTCGATATAAATAGATTTTCCCTTCCAGGTAGAATAGCTGTAGAAATAAACAGACATCCCGCATACTTTTCCATTAGCTTCAGCCAACAAAGCGTAAAAGGCAGGATTAGGACCAAACCCTTCCAATAACATTTGTTCTTCAGTATTTTTAACTTCGTCAGGTTGCTTTTCAAATTCTGCAAGTTCATGCACCAATTTCATAATGGTTGGAATATCTGATGCCAAAGCCTTCCTGATTTTAATTTCCATGTTATTGTGCTTCTTCGTTTAAATATTCCCTTAACGAATCGGGTGTTCCAAGGTCCCACATCGCATTTGCATTCGAAATTCCTATAAAATCACAGTTTGCTATCATTTTCTGATAGACCGGAATTACATAATATTCGCCTTTGGTAGTTTCTTTATTGGCTATCATTTCATTTGAAAAGTCTACAAAGTCTTTTCCATTAGAAAAATAATACATTCCGGTGCTGGCGTGAGAGGAAATTCTTACTTTCTCGGCAACTTCTATTACTCTTCCATTTTCGTCTACCGAAGCAAAACTCCACCTGTCGCCAGGCATGTTTGCTACTGAGATTAAACCTTTACAATTATCACCTTTCTTTTGAATGTCTTCCCCAATATTAGATTGAACAATTGTATCCGATCCAATAATCAGGATGTCTTCATTTTTATTGATAAAATCAGCTGCAGCCAGAACCGTACAAAGTTGCCCCTGGGTTACTTCTTCAATCAAAACCAGTTTTGCTCTTTTAACCTGATACTCAATTAGATATTGGGAGATGCCAAAAAGCTCTTCGTGCTGCTTCAAAGCTACTATTACCAATTCAGAATATTCAATTCCTTCAATGCTTGCAAGACTTGTAATAAACATGGGAACCCCATTCACAAGAATGAGTGGTTTTGGCCTTTCATATCCATGACCTTCAAA
>JACMRH010000392.1 GCA_014376535.1 Cytophagales bacterium
GGTTAAATCCAAATTATTGTAAGGTCTACCGAAAGCATCCCACTTTGGTCCTACTTTACGGGCATTAACTTTGAGTGCACCACCCTGTTTTTCCAAGGCAAATCTTCCACCTTCACCTATCCACCAGTTATCAATGTCACCATTAAAAGATTCCAGAATACCTTTGTTTATGTTTATTAAAGAATTGGCAACGTCTTCTTTATCAGGCTCATAATATTTGCCATCAATACTAGCACCTACATTCTCATTCTCAATAATAAATTCAACAGGCTTTACACTTTTAGCCATTATATCCTTATCACCACCTTTTTCAAGACTTTTATTTGTAAGACCTGAACATGCAGCTATTAAAATAGCAAATGTAGAGATGAGTAATTTTGACAAATTTTTCATATTGTTAGAATTATCTTAATTAATAAGAAAAAGGTTGCCCTACCGAAACAGAGGGTACATCTATGATCATTTGCGCCTTGCCTCCAAGAGTTCCTGAGACTAAACCAAATTGAATTGATATTATATTAGAAATATTTTGTTTGCCATTTCCATTTATTTTAGTCTTATCAATTCCATCTATAGGATCTCTAAATGTTGCTTTTGCAAATTCGCTATATTTATAAGAAAATGATTTCCAACCCTTAAAATTAACAACAATTGCCTTTTCATAAGATTCATCTCCCTGATCACCTTGATAAACACCATTATTATTATCATCTTCTTTTATAGTATAGTTTATTTTTGAGCCGTCGCCATTACCATAAACGAAAACACTAAAGTATAAGTTATCAGGACTACCTGCTTGTTCCATTATTCGAACAACATTTTTTCCAAAAAGAGGTCGAGGAACTCCACAGGTATTATCAATATTGCTAAAGTTTAATTTATTTCCAGTACTAGAGGAATCCTTTAGATCTACAGATTCTAACCTTCCAACATAATAATCTGGACCTGTTTCTGTTGAGATCTTAGTTGAAACATCCTGACCTTTTAATATAAAGAATCTGGGGCCACGAAGACCACCCTGATATTTAGAATAAGTCAGTAAATTTTGGGACTCATCTCCAACAGCTTCTACAAAATTTGTTCCTGGGTCAATCCTAATAGAAGGATCAATATCCAAGATTTTATCAGTGCCCTCAATATCATACCCAGCAGTGTAATAAAATGAAACAACTTTTGGGGAGCAATCTCCAATTTTGATATATTTGTTAAATAACTCAACTTGATTAGGATTAGAGGCCTTGCCTTTTACAACTAAGATAGTGTCTCTAGCTATTTCATTTTCAGTAATTATAATATCTCCTCTATTATCTAAATTCCTTGAAACATCGGTGGGATTTAAAATAGAATTATTAAGAGACAATGAAGCAACTACCATTTCGCCGTCTCTGAAAAAATATAAAGAATCCTGAGAACCATTCCACAATGAATTCAAACCAATGTCTTCTGAGTTGCCATAAAGGGTTTTCGTAGCACCAGAACTTAATCCCATTATAGTGATTTTCCATTTGGTGAGTTTTTCAAACTTACCATTAAACTTGATAACATTGGTTTCTGGCAGTCTGAAATTAACGGAGGATGAACTTGCCTGAAAAGGGGCAACTAAATTGGAGGAATATTGGATTTCAGGTCCAATAATGCTTCTATCAAGACTTCTTTTACAAGAAAATATTGAAAACAAACACAAACAATAAATTATATATTTCAAAATTCTCATTTATCTAAAGGTTTACCAAACGTAATTATTAAATAATCAATTGCAGCCCCAACTGTATTTCCATTTGGGGATGATAAAATATTGCAACCTACTGCTACTGCTGTTTCGGGTTGGATTTTATTAGGACCATTACCTCCATTATCTGTAGATGAACTTCTTTTTAAGTTGCTATATTTAACAGAAATTAACTTCCATCCTACCCAATCAACAGAAATTTGTTGATCAAAAGTATCCTCAAATAAAGCATCAAATTTCCCACTATTATTAACATTATCTTGTGACACACCAATTGCTATCTTCGTAGCGTTTGGTGTAATTCCAGAATTTGGAGGATAACCATATATATATGCATTTATATAGATATCAGATGCACTTCTTCCTGCTAACATCCCTTTAGCAAAAGGTTGAGTATTACCTCCTACAAAATAATCGCCGTTGTGATCGTTACCAAACAAACTTAAAACTTTAATACCTTGTGGAATGTTAGGAAAATCTGAACTTAGAGAAGGTAATGGATTAGCAACATTATCCTTGTTGTCTCCATAAGGAACAATACTAATTCCTCCTTCGAAGTCATTTAATAAAATTCCTTGAGTCGTAGAATCCCGTAAGGTTACATTTTTAACGAACTTGTTAATTGAACTTAATTTATTTGATCCAAGAAATGATAACTTAAAATTCACCAAACCAGGTACAAAATAAAACTGGTTATCTGAGGATCCATCCCATGTCCATTCAGGAATACTATCTATGTAATCGGATGTTCCAGTTAATAATTTATAAGGACTCCTTGAAAAATCAGATGTAACAGGAGAAATCTCGATCTTCCATTTAACAGATTCATTAAACTTTGCTTTAAAATAAGTAGACCGCTGCCTTGGAGAAATACGGTCTTTTAGGTAAGTGGTATCTTTTATTTTTACTCCAGAAGAGTCATGAATAACATCGGTTATAGTCGTTGGTTTGGAAAAATTTACAGTATCAATTTTATAATTTAAGGATTTGTCTTGACCATAAACTTTAAAAGAATCTACAATTGCAAAATTAGAAGAAGCTACTTTTAAATCAGGACCTAGCATTCCGTCCTTTTGAGTTCTTTTGCAGGATAGAAATGTAAGAAGAACAAGAACTGAGCAAATGCAATATTTTAATACTCTAGTCATCTTATTATTGGGCTATTAGAATACCAGTGTGTAATTTAAGAACAACTGATCTATGTTGTAATTTTGATTAATCGAGGTTTCAAGTTTATTTTTATAAGTAATCATTTGATAATTACCTGTAAAGAATGATCTATTGCTAAACCTGTATCTCAATCCGAAACTCACAATATCTTCAGTTGAGTTAACTTTGTAATTATAGTAATCAGTGATAAGGCCAGAATAGATATTTCTGAATGCCACCCATTCATTTCCGTTTCCAGTAAATGTTTTATATCCCCCCATTAAATCAACACTTTTTAAAACTTCTACAGTTAATCCAGCATCTATAATTGTGCTATTTAGATCAACTGATATTGGTCCTGTCCTGGAAGTCATTTCATTGCGGTAGCCCCCCGTTACTGAGATAGCTTTTTTGATTTTCAAAATCCTGTCAATATTTATTAAAGCACCACCTCTTAATCCAGAGAACTTCCTTAATTCTGAAGTACCTTCTCCAATCATCTCTGTAAGGTTTTCACTTGTAAAGGATAGCTGTCCAAATTTCTCTTTGTGTCTTATTACCAAATTACCTGTAAAACCTTTTCTGTTAGGAGTGGCAAGTCCATATGGGGTGAGATTGTTATATTCAGGTAAAAATGGTTTTAATATTGGCTGAATAGATTGATTATATAATTGATCGTTTGACAACCTATCAAATAAAGTTTGGCTTCTGATTGTCGTATTGTTATTCATCTGATCAAATGTAGAAGACTGAGCATAGTCGTTTATTCTTCTGGTTTGTGCACCTGGGCTACTAAATTGAGCACCAACCTCACGGTAAGAACCATCAACTCCTATTATAAAGTTCCCTGGCTTATAAGCACCTCTTAAACCAGCATCATAGAAATAGTCATCGTAGCTCGCATTACGTCTTTTGTTTTTTTCACTTTTGAAACTATAATTTGAGGATCCAAATTCTCCCATTAAACCTAATTCGAACTTGTCCATTTCATATTTTAATTTTACATCTGAAGTATAAGTAAGGTTATCAAATTGCATGATAGAATCACGGACTGTACCAGCCAAATCACTTACACCAGTTAAATTACCTCCAATTTCGAAGAACTCACTTTGAATTACATGAACCCTACCTCCGTACA
>JACMRH010000393.1 GCA_014376535.1 Cytophagales bacterium
CAGGATTATAAAGTAAGGGTTAAGACAACGTTGCCAAATGGAATGTCTATCGAGATTCCGTTTTCAATAAAAATTATAGATGTAAATGAAACGCCTACACTTATCACATTAACAAAAGATTCTATTCCTGAAAACACAATGGATTCTGTTGTTGTCTGCTTTCTTAGCACAACAGACCAGGAAGGTGGAATCAATTTTAAATACAGTTTAGTTTCTGGCCAAAACGATGTAGATAACCAGGCATTTGGGATTTATAAAAATGGACTTTATCTTTTAAAATCAGCCAATTTTGAAAAAAAGGAAGCGTATAAAATCAGGCTGCGAACTACAGATATTGGGGGAGCCTTTTTAGAATTGCCCTTTACAATCGTGGTAAAAGATGTAAATGAAAAGCCTGTAATAAAAGTAGAAAGTTACCAAATACCAGAATTATCGCCACCTTTTACAAGCCTTGGTTTTGTTACTGCAAAAGATGTGGATCGAAATCAAATTTTGAAATATAAGATTCTTAGTCCCGAGATGCCTTTTATTATCGACAGCCTTACTGGCAATCTAAGCCTGGTTGGTTTTGTAGATTATGAAACTAAAAAGGATTATGAATTCTGGGTTAAAGTAAAGGATACTGGATATCCTCTTCTTTCTGATTCAGCTTTGATAAAAGTGAGTGTTTTAGATGAAATTGAAGATGATGTTTTGCCTTCAGCGGACCTGGTTTCTCCTAACGGGGACGGCAGGAACGATACCTGGAAAATTGTAAATGTTGAATTGTATAAAGATTACGCTCTTACCATAGTCGATGATTACAGTCAGGAAGTATACGCTGTTAGTGGCAACTATACAAATGATTGGGATGCAATGTACCACGGTAAAGCTTTACCGGATGGTATTTATTGGTACGTTTTAAGAAATAACAACAATGGCAAGTACTTTAAAGGTTACATTACGGTAATTAAATAGAAATGAAAAAGTATATTTTTATAACAATCTCAATTTTGTTCTTGCAGTTTAGGCCTGTTAAAGCTCAGGATCTTACGATGAATTATCTGTCTTATGTTTACAATTTGTACAATATAAATCCGGCATATTGTGCGTTTGGACATAAGTTTTCAGGCATTGCAGATGTTCGTCACAAATCAGGGACAGATGCTACAAATGCAATGGTAGGTTTAAATGGATTACTTTCAGATAAACAAGGAATTGGTGGCCGCTTAAATGCTGATACAAGAGGTCCCTATCAGGTTATGATCGCTGATGTTACCTATGGTTACAAGGTTTCTATAAAAGAACACCAATCGATCTATTTAGGAGTATCTGCAGGATTTTACAATAAGAGCTTGAATACATCCAAAATAAAGAATTACAGTTCGCTTGATCAGGATGATCCTGTATTAACCAATTCTAATTTCAAGTCAACCTCCTTTGCTGGTGGGATAGGCCTTATTTATGAATATAAAACTTTGGAACTCTCTGTTTCGGCTCCGGAACTCATAAATCTAAGTCAGCATTCTTACAATTACGTGATTTTGATGGCTGCCAATATTTTCCATATTAATAAATCAATCGAATTTATTCCGATGGTGTTTTATTTTAACACACCAATAGTTAAAAATCTTTTAAGCGCACAAGGTAAATTTGAATATAATGACAACCTCTGGTTTCAATTGGGGGCACAAACTAATTCCTTATATAACATTGGTGTAGGGTTTCATAAGAATGGTTTAGGTTTAGGGTATAATTATACCACATCAAATAAACTTACCAATGTTCAAACTTCCGGAACGCACGAAGTAATCCTTACTTTTAGAGTTGGCAGTAAGAAAAGAGCCCCTTATCTGAATAAAAGAAATGTTGAAGAACATATAGAGTAATTCTTCCAAAAAATCTTCTTTAAAACTCAATTAAAATTAAAATGGCCCATCTGGAAAGATGGGCCATTTTAATTAAATCGGTATTCTTATTTTATAACAAGCTTTCTGCTTATGCCAGTATTAGTAAGAACAAAGTATATTCCTTTAGATAAGCTTGAAATATCAGTCTTATCAGAGTTTGTAAAATTTTGAACTGTGTTTCCTTTAAGGTCAACTATTCTGCCTGTTGACAATTCAGTTAGGAATAGTTCACCAGATTCTATTGGGTTAGGAAAAATAGCAAATCCCTCTGGAGCAACAGACGTTTCATAAAAAGAAGTAACTACCGGACAACTGTATTTTAACAATAATTTAGGCCTTAATGCAGCGTTGGCGTTATCGCTTGATGCAAAAAACATACCGCTATAAGTTGTTTCAATATCTTGTTTTAGCATCCAGCCATAATTCATTAATGGGTTGGCTACCATCCCCTGAACAGAAGACTTTACATCCAAAATGTAATCTTGATTTCCAGTAGTACTTTGAGGTAATGATACAGTGGCATTATTGGTATTAAATGTTGGCTGGTTGTTCCAGTTTACAGTGCTTTCTTCCCATTGTTGGTTAACAGTATAAAGTTTAGAAGCATTTGAATGTGTTAAACTATTGTGGCCCGGGTTTTGGCTAATAGCATAATTATCCGCAAATAAAGTAAGGTTTGCAGATTCGATAATAGAATTTTGAGGTATAGAACTTAAGTCAAATTTCAAAAGGCTTCTATATGTTCCATCTCCAAGTTGATCTGCGTCCCAGCTCCAGGTTGCAGCATGGAAATATGGAGAGTTTCCCTGATTTAGAGCTTTCGAATCCACTCTGCTAAATATTAAAGCATCAATTCCTTCTGTAGCAGGTTGAATTTCTTTTGTTCCATCGCATGGTAATGTGTAAGTTATTTCAAGCATGGGATGAAGTAATGGATCTGATGCATCACCAGATGCAAAAAATAAGCCCCGATAAGGTGTTTCAGTATCAAGCTGAAGCATCCAACCGTTGTTTGTGGATGGATTAAGCAACATGTTTCTAACATCTTTGATCACATTTAAATAGTAATTCTGATTGCCATTATTGCTTTCTGTTACAATAACATTTGGTGCACTGGTGGTAGGTTGATTATTCCAGGTAACTGTATTTTCTTGCCACGGCTGGGTAATAGGTCTAAGAGTAGCTGAGTTTGATCCAGTTAGTTTAGAGTGCCCTGGAGTGCCACTTATATCGTAATTGCTTGCATATAAAGTCAATGTTGCTTCTACAATGGTGGCATTCGCAGGTACTTTAGATAGATCGAACTTAATAAGGCTCCTCATAACACCACTTCCCAATTGATCAGCATTCCATGTCCAGGCTGCTGCCTGAAGGTCTACTGAAGATCCTCCATTTACGTTGGTCTGATCTGCTCTGCTAAAAATTACCGCATCGTTTCCCTCTGCACCCGGACGAATTGTAAGCTTGGTTTGCGAATAAGCATTGAAACCCAACAAAATGGTTAAACTGAGTAATTTTAGTTTCATAAAATATTGAAATAGTTATACAATGATTAAATAATAACCCAAATATATTATTATTTGTAAATATATAGGTAGCAGATAAATTATAAGTTGGCATTTTGTAAATTGCCATTAAATAATGGATTGGTTATCTTTCCATATCAATCGTTTTAGCATATGTATAACTTAAATATTTACCTGGGAATTTGTCTTGCTGACGATAGTGAACTAATAGCGGCAGTAAAAAAATCTATCGAATTACCAATTACCCCTTTCAACGGATTGCTAATTGAAACTGAAACCTTGACTCTGGAAGTCAATTTACTTGGCTATAGTTTAAAAGACAAAGCTTTCTTCTCGGTTATTGATAACGATAGCATAGATCATATTGATGACCTGGACGATACAATTGATTCCTGGCTTAGAAGCGGTTTCAAAAAATGTGAAGTTGGAGAAATGTTAAAAAAGACGCAATATTTATAATTCAGGATTAACTAGTCATGCATCATCTCTAGTAATAATTTTTTGGTCAGAGGCTTATAACAAAACCTGACATGGTCAAGCTTGGGAATAATTTCTAATAGTTTTTTCTGAAAAGCATTCGATAAAATTATAATTCTGTAATTCTTCGCCTCGAATTGATGAAGTATGGAAACAATAGTTTTGGCTGGCAAATTAAGAAGCTTGTTTTCTATCAATAAACAGCACGGATTTTGCCTTGTTCCCAGATGTGATAATGCTTCTTGTAGATCACCAAAAATAATTGTTTCTGCTAATGGATAGCAATTTTTAATGGAGTTCTGTGTCAGATAACAGCTGATCTGGTCAGGGTCAACAATAACGAAATGGTTATAGTCCAAAGTTTCTAGTGTGTGGAAATAAAACTAAGATCAGTTTTCTAAAATTCGAAGCCCGGTTTATTATCAAATGTACTTTAATGATATGTATTTATATAAAAACTTTTCATACCAGACGTAGTTTTGAATAAACTAATCAAAATACACTTAAGTTCATTTCATGCTTAATTTCAATTCCAGCGGTTCAGCATTTGGATGAATAACTTATTGCATGAAGAAAGCAAAAATTTTAGCTCTATCTTATTTCGTTATCTGCGAGCTCTCTGGTGAGTTTTGTAAATCCAATTACACTTCCATCATCGTCATGAAGAGCAGTTATAAGTACACTGGCCCAAAAGATAGTTCCTCCTTTTTTTACCCTTCTTCCGATGTGCCTGGCTCGGCCTTCCTTTTTAGCCTGATTAAGTAATTGGGTTGGTAATCCTGCCTGCCTGTCTTGAGGAAGATAAAATAAGCTGAAGTTCTGACCTAATATTTCTTCTTCTTTATAGCCTTTAATTTTTTCTGCTCCTTTATTCCAGGTTAAAATAGTTCCGTCAATATCCATAAGCACAATAGCAAAGTCTTGAATCTCTTCAATCATTCTTTTGTGAAGCTTTTCCAGAATAGATTTTTTTTCTGTGGTTTCGCTCATTTTTAATTAAATGCTAACACTTTTTTATCAAATTATTCCATAAAAATTAAGCCAAGGTGGACTTGGAAATTAATGGTAAAAATAAATTAAATCTAAAATAGGCAAGAGAACTTCCGTAGAAATTCTCAGTATGGGCAGTTCTGAAATTATTTTTTTAAATCGGCTTCGACAATATTTTTTTAATGCCCTTCTTCTTCAGAATTGTTCATTTTAGTTAACAGGTCATAAGAACCTTTTATTACAACCTCTGAACCAGCAATATCAAATCCTTCAGGTAAAATTACCATAGTATAACCATTTTGTGTAAGCCCTTTTTGCACTTCGATAGTCTTAAAAGCATGTTGCTCATTTTTCTCTTCCTTCCCACCTAAATCCTGATGATCCTGATTTTTTGATTTGATAAAAATGAAATAATTATCTCCCATATTCACAATTGCCTGTTCAGGCAAAACGGTTGATTTTATACCTTCGCCAACCTCTATCAATGCTTTCAAATACATATTTGGCATGAGATTTGGATCTTCTTTGTCCAGATGTGCATGAACCCGTATGGTTCTTTCAGATGAGATCTGACGGTTGATTAAATAGACTTTGGCTGTTCTTTCCTTTTCACTTTCATTTACCAGGACAAATCTTATTTTTTGTCCGGGCCTTATTTTAGCAATGTCTTTTTCAAATACAGTTAATTCTGCATGCAAATGATCGGTATCCACAATTTCACAAATTACATCTTGTGGGTTAACAAATTTGCCAAGGTTGATATTCACAGCTGTAACATGTCCGTTAATGGGTGAATAAATATTGACTATGCTTCGGATATTTCCTGTATTTAAGGAAGCGACGTCAATATTTAACATTTTTAGCTGCACTTCTAATGCACCAACAATGGCCTGAAGACTGTTGTAATCTGAAGTTGCCTGCTGAAATATTTTAGACGGGGAAACATTGTCTTTGGAAAGTTCTTCTTGTCGCTTGTATTCTTGTTCCAGAAAGACAAGTTTGCTTTTGTTCTCAAGATAAGTACTTTGAATTTTTATAAATTCCGGATTTTGAATTGTGGCAATTATTTGTCCCTTTCGGACTCTTAAGCCTTGAAGCAATTCTGTCGATTTTATGAAACCACCCATTAAGGCGGAAACGGAAACCATATTCTGAGGAGGTACATCTAACACCCCGTTACAAGAGATCGTTGAACTAATATTTTTCAGTTCTACCTTGCCCAGCTGAATGTGTGCATTTTTAAGTTGCTCATTTGATAGTTTGACAATTCCTTCATCGTGGTGGTTGGTAGAGGTTTGTGTTTCGATGTTTGATGTTTGATTGCAAGAAATCATTAAGATCAATGCTACAAAAAACAAGACTATATTTTTTAGGCTTTTCATACGAAATTATTTGCTCCCGATCAGGAACTCTATATTGATAATTGACTGATTGTACTGACTTAAAATATTCAGGTAATTAGTTTGAATATTGAGAGCTCTTGTTAACCCTTGCGAAAATTCCATGTATCCAATATTGCCGCTTTGATAATTTTTTAATGCATTGTAGGTAATTATTTGAGCCGAGGGCAAGGCGTTTTTCTCATAATATTCTAGACTGTTTTTGAATTTGAGATATTCCTGGTAGGCCTGTGAATATTGTCCTTGAAGGTTTTTTAGCTGAAGATCAAGAGTTGATTGAGCAGCGTTTTTATTCGCCTCATTTGCCCTGATTCGTGCCAGCTGTGGTTTTGTCCAAAGGGGAAATGCAAGGCCTAACATAACTCCCTGAAATCGGTTGGAAGAAGTTGATACCTGATTTGAATTCTGATAGTTGGGTGTTCCATATAGGGTTTGATTGAAATATCCTAAGGTAATATCGGGTAGGAGGCGTGCCTTCTCAATATTTTTACCAGCTTGGGCAACTTGTACTTGCTGCGCGAAATACTGCAAGGCTGGATTGTTTGATATTGATGCTGAATCCGCATTAATCTGTAAAGTCTTTTTTTCTAGTAAAGCACCTTGAGTGGTAACATTGTCCGAAGTATTCAATAGGGTTTTTAATTGTGTTTGGAATATCAGAATATCTCCATCGTTCTGTGCTTTTAATGACCTGATTTCGTATAACTGACTTTCGGCTGTGGCTTTTTCTAAAGCGTTGCTTTCACCAGTCTTTAACCGTAATTCAGCAGATTTAAGGAAATTGACAAAAATGCTATCCTGTTTCAAAAGAAAAATTTCCCTGGACTTTGCGTGCTGCAAAGAATAGTAAGAAGATTTTACATTTTGCCTAAGTTCATTTTCTGTTACTTGTTTGTTTAATTCCGCACTTCTGGTAGTTGCATTATGAAATTGCGACTGTCGGAGCATGGAAGTTGGAAATGGAATAGTTTGTGACAAAGTAATGCTATTGTCGTTATAATAACTGTTGTATTGGCCATACATGAATGTTGCACTCGTCTTCGCTATTTCGGTAGAAGTGCCTTTCAGATTTCTGTTATATTCTATCTGGTATTGAGCAGCTTTTACTCCGCTGTTATTCTGAATTGCAGTAGTTAACGCTTCTTCCAGCGAGATTGGTTTTAGGCTTTGGGCTTTGGTTGTTTGGGATGTTAGGAATATGAAAGTTAGAAATGGTAAAACGATGTTTGATGTTTGATGTTTGTTTCTATGCCAAAGATCAACCATTAATCTGCGAACATTACTCTCCGAAATAATGTATAAAACTGGAAGTACCAACAAAGTAAGCAAAGTGGCTGAAAGCAATCCTCCTATCACAACAGTGGCCAATGGTTTTTGAACTTCAGCTCCTGAACCATGCGACAAGGCCATGGGTAAAAAACCCAAAGATGCTACTGTAGCTGTCATCAATACCGGCCTTAACCGTGTTTTGGTGCCTTCTAAAATAATGTGTTTCAAATCAGTTAGGCCACTTTTTCTCAGGATGTTAAACTCCCCGATCAAGACAATGCCGTTTAAAACTGCAACCCCAAATAAAGCTATAAAACCTACACCGGCTGAAATGCTGAAAGGCATATCTCTGATCCACAAGGCAAATATGCCACCTATGGCGGATAAGGGGATGGCAGAAAAAATAAGTACACTTTGCTTTAAAGAATTGAAAGTAAAATACAACAATATGAAAATGAGGCCCATGGCAATTGGTACAGCAATTGATAATCTTGTTTTAGCCTCTACCAGGTTTTTAAACTGTCCACCATATGTTAAATAATAACCTACCGGAAGTTTAAGTTGGCTTTCGACCTTTTGCTGGATTTCTTTTACGATACTTTCCACATCTCTTCCGCGAACATTGAAAGCAACCGTAATCCTTCTTTTAGTGTCATCTCTCTGGATTTGGTTAGGCCCAACTTTAAACCCGATATCCGCAACCTGGCTCAATGGTATTTGCTGGCCTTTGGCAGTTGTTACAAATAAATTTTGCACATCTTCCAAACTCTGACGGTTTTCCTGTTTCAACCTCACGACCAAATCAAACCTTTTTTCGCCTTCGTAAATTAAACCAGCAGTTTCACCTGCGAAAGATGCGCTAATGACACGGTTCATTTCGGAAATGCTTAATCCGAATTGAGCTACTTTCTGACGGTCAAACTTGATCACTATTTGTGGTAAGCCTGTTACCTTTTCAACATAAACGTCTTTTGCGCCCTTGATAGGCTGAATAATGTCACCTAATTTATTTGCCTGTCTGGCAAGTACATCAAGATCATCTCCATAAATTTTAATGGCTACGTCCTGTCTTGCACCTGTCATCAATTCATTGAACCGCATTTGAATTGGCTGTTGAAAACTGTAATTTACCCCAGGTATTTCTTCTAATGCTTCCTGCATCTTTTCTGCCAGACCTTCCCGATCTGATGCGACTTTCCAATCTTCTTTGTCTTTTAAAATGACCATTAAATCGCAAGCTTCGAGTGGCATAGGGTCAGTAGGGATTTCGCTGGACCCTATTTTGGCAATAACTTCTTTCACTTCATCCGGAAATTTACTGGTTAATATCTCTCCTGCTTTTAAAGATGCTTTAACAGTTTGCATCATAGAACTGCCTGTCAATACTCTGGTTTCCACAGCAAAATCTCCCTCATCCAGTGTTGGAATAAATTCACCGCCCATATTCACAAAAACAAATAAACTTAAGACAAACAGTAAGACCGATGTCAGAATGACGAGTAATTGTCTTTTCATGGCAAAGTGAATTGCAGGTGAATAAATCTTATAAAAGAAGTCCATAATTTTGTCAGAAATATTTCTTTTATGAACAGGATTTTTACTTAAACACAATGCAGAAATCATCGGTACATATGTTAAGGATAATATGAATGCACCTAAAATTGCAAAAGCAACTGTCTGGGCCATAGGTTTGAACATTTTGCCTTCAATTCCAACTAGAGCGAGGATTGGTAAATAAACAATCATGATTATTATTTCCCCAAAAGCGGCGGAGCTTCTGATTTTTATAGCAGAATCATAAACTTCCTGATCCAATTCATTCTGTGATAATGTATGATTAAATCGCTTGCTTACAATATGATGCAAAGTGGCTTCGACAATTATAACTGCACCATCTACAATTAAACCAAAATCTATTGCCCCCAAAGACATTAAATTTCCTGATACCCCAAACAGGTGCATCATAGACAAGGCAAAAAGTAAGGCCAGAGGAATAACGGAGGCAACAACTAAACCTGCCCGGATGTTGCCAAGGAACAACACCAAAACAAATATGACAATTAGAGCTCCTTCAATAAGGTTTTTGGAAACCGTGTGGATAGCCCGGTTTACGAGATTTGTTCTGTCAAGAAAGGCTTCAATTTCAACACCTTCTGGTAGCGTCTTCTTAATTTGTTCAATACGTTCTTTTACACTTTTGATTACTTCGTTAGAGTTTGATCCTTTGAGCATCATTACTATCGCGCCAACTACTTCGCCATCATTATTCCGGGTCATGGCGCCATAGCGCATTGCATGCCCAAATTGAACTGTGGCAACATCACGAATTAATATTGGGGTTCCGTTGCTGGTATTTTTAACTACCATGTTTTGAATATCCTCCAAAGTGGTAGCAAGACCTTCAGTCCGGATAAAATAAGCATTGGGTTGCTTATCAATGTATGCCCCGCCGGTATTCTGGTTGTTTCCTTCCAGAGCTGAAAAAACTTCTCCGATGGTAATATTCATTCCTTTTAACCTGGATGGATCAATCGCAATTTCATATTGCTTCACAAAACCTCCAAAACTGCTTACATCTGCAACTCCTTTTGTACCAAGTAATTGCCGTCGAACAATCCAGTCCTGAATGGTTCGAAGGTCCATGGTGGAGTATTTTTTTTCGTAACCTTTTTTCGTATGGATCACATATTGATAAATTTCACCAAGACCAGAACTCACCGGACCTAACTCCGGAATACCTACACCTTTAGGGATTTGATCAGTAGCAATTTTCAATCTTTCGGTAACCTGTTGCCTTGCCCAATAGATATCATAATGGTCATCAAATACGATGGTGACAACAGAAAGACCAAACCTGGATATAGAACGAACCTCCAGAAGGCCCGGAATATTCGCCATATTTACTTCAACGGGGAATGTGATGAGCCTTTCTACCTCCTGGGCGGCTAATGAGGGACTTACAGTAAGAATTTGAACCTGATTATTGGTAATATCCGGAACAGCATCTATAGGAAGCTGAGTTGCCGACCAGGCACCCCAAATAATCAGGGCAAGTGTGAACACCCCGATTATAAGTTTGTTTTTTATAGAGAAATGAATAATGTTATCCAACACGTCAGTTTAATTATAAATGATGAATGATGAGAGATGAATAAATTTATGCATCTCTCATTATTGAATATCAAAATGGATATCAATAAGTTGGTTCCATGTAGAACAACAACCTTAAACCAGCTTTACGATTAAATTTTTGGCGGTTGCCAGATTGAAAAAAAGTGTGATGATGTAAAATTTGGGTTGTTGGGCACATCTTGTTTGGAAACCATCATTTCCTGTCTCTCCAGGCGAAAGGGATTTTCAATAAATGGCATTTCCAGACTTATACTTCCGCAGCAGGCACAGATGCAAAAAGGTGAGCAGGTGTCAGTCTGATCATCAGAATGATCATGATGTGCAATTGATTCGCTCTCTTGTTCACAGGTTATACGATCTGTACAAGGCATTACCGATAAGAAAACGATAATGAAACTTAATATGATGGCAGCTAATCTCAATACTACAAATATAACAAAGCAGCCTTGAAGCGCAACTATAATAATTTAGAGTTAATTGCTATATTATTGCCTATAGGACCACCCATGAACATTAAGAGAAGCGTTCTGTCACTCACCTCTAATAATATAAAAATTGCTAATTAAACCTTCATTTTTCACCTTCACAATATATTTTCCGGATTTTAGGAAATCGCAGGAAATAGTATTTTCATTGCCATTCAGGCTTTGTTGATATACCGGAATGCCATCC
>JACMRH010000394.1 GCA_014376535.1 Cytophagales bacterium
CAGGTGGAAAGCCCAGTGAAATCAATAACAAGTTCATAAAAATTCGTGCTGTTCGACCGTTACCATCATAAAATGGATGAATGGCGATGTAACGGATATGAAATTCAAAGGCTAAAACAACGGCTTCGAGTTGCGAAATTTTACCATTGTAAACTTTGTCCAGTTCAGCATTGATCCAGTTGTGCAGATTATGCATGGCTTCTGGAACTTCATCTACAGGCAAAAAATCAAACCGCTCATTTTGGTAGTTGTAGAGATAATTATTTTCCTTTTTCCAAATACCGATTTTTTTCTGTTGCTCTGGATCGTCTTCCCGCATGATCGCCTTATGGATTTCCTTAATACGTTTCTCAGAAAGCCTTATTTCAGATTTGCCAATTTTTAAGATTTCAGTGATGACTTCATCGTGACCTTTCATCTCCAACACATCCTTCAAAGGTTTTCCTTCAAGAGTAATGTTGTTGATCATCACACTTCTGGTTTCCTTTTCTGTGAGAGTATTTCCCTCCATAGCATTGGAGTAGAAATTCCAATCCAATCGAAATTTATAGTTTACTCTTTTTAAAACTTCTTCAGAAAACCTTTCCTCCGCTCCAATTTGTAGTTGCTGCTGCTCTATTTTCTGAAGATAAAGTGAAAGACTCATTAGTAAATTAAAACGTCGGTTCTAAGTCAAATATAAGAATTAGTTGTAAAGCATCTTTCATTAACTATTGATCAGAGCAGCTCAAAAGTGATTTCCATCATCTTTTCGACCCACTTTTATCATGTGAATTGAGCCTGTTCAAATTTAGCTTTGTTCTGTTAAAATCACATGATAGAACTCCCAACTATACAACCTGAATCTTTCCGGGATCACATTGCGACCGTTGACAAGGATGGAAAGAGGGTATGGGTTTATCCAAAAAAACCCAAAGGGAAATTCACCAGATACAGGAATTATGTAGGTTATACACTACTTGCTATCTTTTTTATAGCACCATTTATAAAAATCAACCAGGAACCGCTGATCATGCTCAATGTGCTGGAAAGACATTTTGTTCTTTTCGGAATTGTTTTCTGGCCACAGGATTTTCATCTTTTTTTACTGGCAACATTGGCCTTGATTGTTTTTGTGGTTCTCTTTACCGTTATCTACGGAAGGGTTTTCTGCGGATGGGCCTGCCCTCAAACTATTTTTATGGAGTTGGTATTCAGAAAAATTGAATACTGGATCGAAGGTGATTGGAAACAGCAAAAATTGTTGAATGAAAGCTCTTTGACGCAAAATAAAATCCTTAAAAAAGCAGCCAAGCATGGTCTCTTTTTTGCCATTTCTTTCATTATCTCAAATTTATTTCTAACCTATATAATCGGTACAGATACCTGGCTTAAAATGATTTCTGACAATCCAGGAAAACATATGGGTGGCCTATCTTCTATGTTCATTTTCACTGCTGTTTTTTACTTTGTCTATGCCAAATTCCGCGAACAGGTATGCACCACAGTTTGTCCTTATGGCCGGTTGCAGGGAGTAATGCTGGATAAAAAGTCTATTGTGGTTGCCTATGATTATGTTAGGGGCGAAGGCAGGGCAAAAATTCACAAAAATGAAAATAGAAGCCTGTCTGGAAAAGGAGATTGTATTGATTGTCATCATTGCGTAGATGTTTGTCCTACGGGAATTGACATCCGAAACGGGTTGCAAATGGAATGCATCAATTGTACAGCTTGCATAGATGCCTGTGATGATATTCTCTCCAAAGTTGGATTTGAAACAGGATTGATCCGCTATGCATCTGAAGAAGCTATTGCGGAGCGCAAGCCTTTTTCTTTTACCAAAAGAATCGCCGCCTATACTACAGTTTTACTTTTATTAATAATCTCATTGAGCATTCTCTTGATCACCCGCCCCGATGTTGAAACTTCTATTCTCAGAACTCCGGGTATATTATATCAAAAACAAGGTGAAATGGCCTACAGCAATTTGTATAACCTAAAAATTGTCAATAAGACGCAAAAAAATTTAATACTGAATTTTAAACTCGAAAACATTCGAGGAGAGATAAAAATGGTTGGAAAAGTACCTGATATAAAAGCACAGGCCATATCTGAGGGTGCTATGTTTGTCATTTTAGACAAAAGCCAGATTAGCTCCAGGAAAACGAAACTCGAAATCGGGGTTTATGAGGGTACACGCAAAATTGAAACGGTAAGCACATCCTTTATCAGCCCGGGGAATAACCAAAACTAATTATGGAGCCAATGAAACTCAGTTTTCCTCAATACATCATTATTTCGTTTTGTGTATTTATAGCCTTTATAGTATTCCTTGTCATCAAAACTTTTTCTGTGAACAATGAATTAGTTACAGAAGATTATTACAACCAGGAACTTAAGTATCAAAATAAAATTGATAAAATGAGCCATGTTACTCCAGAACTGGATTTATTCTGGATTCAGGAAAATGATAGACTTGTCCTTAATTACAGTCAACCGTTTCCTGAAAATCTGAAGGGAGAAGTAGAATTCTATCGCCCATCTGATGCATCTAAAGATTTAAAATTTCCACTTGTTTTAAATAAAGGAGGCAAACAGGTATTCCCAAAACAATTGTTTTCCAAAGGCTTATATAAAATCAAGGCAGACTGGAAACAAAACGGGCAAACCTTTTATACCGAAAAGGATATTTATATACAATGATCTATCTAACAGGATTTTTTTTGGGATTGATGGGAAGCCTGCATTGTATCGGCATGTGCGGTCCAATTGCCCTCGCATTGCCTGTTCCACCTCAATTAAACAGAGGTTTTGCTGTTTTACTTTACAATATTGGAAGAATTACAAGCTATGCAGTAATTGGTTTGTGTTTTGGTTTTGTGGGAAAACTTTTCATTTTGGCCGGATATCAACAAATTCTTTCCATTGCTTGTGGAATTGTGGTGATTTGTTTGTCAGTTTATTCAACAAGGTTGAAATTCTCTCCAGCGTTTTCCCGCATCACGTCAGGGTTTAAAGCAAAATTTAAGAGTTTGGTACAAAAGCGTGGAATCGCTCCGTTTATTATTTTAGGAATGATGAATGGGTTATTGCCTTGCGGACTTGTATACATCTCACTGGCTGCGGCAACAGCTACTGGCGGGCCTTGGAATGGAGCTTTATTTATGGCCTTTTTTGGATTAGGTACAGTGCCAGTTATGTTTGCTATAGGGTACTCACATCAATTTTTTAGTCTTCCCTGGCGACAGCACATTAAAAATTACATGACCGGATTGGTGTTTTTCACTGGCGTCCTGCTTATTCTTAGAGGCTTAAACCTGGGAATACCTTACATAAGTCCAGAAGTTCAGGGATCTAATATTCAACCGGTTCTTTACAAATGTCATTAGGCTGAAAGATGGATAGGCTTCATGTTTTATAAACCTAATAGAGACGACTTTCAACTAACCCTAAGATCTGATATTGCCAGGAAATTTATTTAAAATTGATTCCTCAATCTGCGCCAGAATTGTGCTTCAATTATTTCAAGTAAAGGTTATTTCCAACCACCACCAAGGGCCTGATAAATATCTACCATTGCATTAAGTTGTCTTTTTTTAATATCTATCAAATCAAATCTTGATTCCAAAGCATCACGCTGGGTCAACAATACTTCCATATAGTCCGCACGGGCAGAATTGAATAAACCAGTTGAGATATCAATAGATCTGGTAAGTGTTTGTACCTGTTGATTTTTTAAATCAAAACTATTTGCCAGGTTATTAATATTTGATAGTTGATTAGCTACTTCTATGTGGGCATTTAATATACTTCTCTGGTAGTTATAAATGCTCTGCACCTGTCTGGCATTTGCTGATAAGTAATCAGCAGTTATTCCATTCCTGTTGATTAAAGGAGCTATTAACTGCCCACCCAAAGCATAAATAATTGATTCAGGGCTTTGAAATAGTACTTTCGGACTAAATGCCTGATAACCAGCTCCAGCAGTAATGAGCAAAGAAGGGTAAAAATTCGCCCTCGTAACTTTAACATTCAGTTTTGCTGCAGACAATTCTAATTCTGCCTGACGAATATCTGGTCTGTTTTGTAATAGTTGTGATGGAATACCAGCGTAAATTGTCTTAGGAACTAAATCAATGAAAGTTTGAGAATTACGGGCTACAGGCCGTGGGAACCTGCCTGTCAGGAAATTAATCCTGTTTTCTGCCATCGTTATTTCCTGCAATATGTCGTACTGACGGCTTTGATTTTTAAGGACTTCGGCTTCAAATCTCCTAACGGCCAATTCAGTAACTTTGGCAGCCTGTTTCTGTAGTTTCACTATACTAAGTGCATTTTGCTGTATATCTATATTTTTTCTAAGTATTTCAAGCTGGTTGTCTAACGACATTAACTCAAAATAAGAATTGGCAATATCAGCAACCAAAAGCGTAACCATGAAATTCTTACCTTCAGTACTCGCTAAATACCGGTACATGGCAGATTTTCTGGAATTTCGTAATTTCCTCCAAATGTCAGCTTCCCATGAAACGGTTGCGCCAATCATATAATTTGCCAATGGATCAGGAATTCTTCTCCCTGGTTCTATATCAATATTGTCATCTACAGCCCCAAACCTGGTATATCTACCTTCTTTCGTGACACTTGCAGATGGACCTAAACCTAAAAATGGAAGATATTGTCCTTTTCTTGCCCTTACATCATTCTTTGCGATCACAATATCCTGTAAGACTATGTTCAGTCCCTGATTATTTCCGAGGGCTGTGTCTATCAAGGCATTAAGATTAGGATCGGTGAAGAAATCCTTCCATTTTACAGACTGGCTGTTTGTAGTATCTACAGAAGTATTATAACTCTGTGGAACAGTCCTGTTTGCCTCCTTGCGAACCAATGCAGGAATACAGCCTGTAAAAATTAAACAAAAACAGCATATCCAGAACTTTGGATATAATTTATGACTAAGCATGGTGATCAGTTTCAATGTGTTCTTCTGTTAATGGATGTTCATCCTCATCCTGAATAAGTTTCCTGCCTGAAGCTATACTTCCGAATATATAATACAATCCAGGCACCACTATAACACCAAATATGGTTCCAAAAAGCATTCCTCCCAAGGCGCATGCACCAATGGTCCGGTTGCCAATTGCACCTGGGCCATGTGCTAAAAGAAGAGGTATTAATCCTGCAATAAAGGCGAAAGAAGTCATTAAGATAGGTCTAAAACGAACTTTAGCACCTTCTATTGCTGATTCAAGGACAGAAAGTCCTTCCTGATTCTTTTGAACAGCAAATTCAACAATCAATACTGCATTCTTTCCTAATAAACCAACCAACATAACCAGACCTACCTGAGCGTAAATATCATTGGCAACTCCCATAATTTTTAAGAACAGGAATGCCCCAAAAATACCAGCTGGTAAAGAAAGCACTACTGCAAAAGGAAGAACAAAGCTTTCATATTGCGCTGCAAGAACAAAATATACGAATATCAATACAATAAGGAAGATGTAAACAGCTTCATTTCCACGTCCAACTTCGTCTTTCTGAAGTCCGGCCCAGTCAATATCAAATCCCTTAGGTAATGTTTCTTTCGCAACTGCCTGAATTGCTTCAATAGCTTCCCCGCTACTAAAGCCAGGAGCAGGAGCACATCTGATCGAAGAAGTTGTGTACATATTGTACCTGTTGATTTCATAGATACCTTGCGATTTTTTTATTTTCATAAAAGAAGAATAAGGTACCATTTCACCGTAATCATTTTTAACATACAAGTCTAAAATGTCAGATGGTAATTTTCTGAATTCAGGAGAAGCTTGAACGAATACTTTAAAGAATCTACCAAATTTAATAAATCCAATATCATAGGTACTTCCGATTAAAAGGGAAAGATTGTCCATAGCTTTACCGATAGTAACTCCCTTTTGCATAGCCATCTGATTGTCAATTTCCAGTTCATATTGAGGATAATCAGTCCTATAAAAGGTGAATAGGGAGGTTAGTTCCTTTCTTTTTTCAAGGTCAGCCATGAATTTCTCAGTCACTTTACCAAGTCTGTCATAATCAATAGTGTTGTTTTTATCAAGTAATTGCAAGGCTATACCTCCGGCGGCTCCATAACCAGGTACCGCTGGTGGATCAAAAAACTCAATAGCTGCACCAGGAATGTCTTTAGCCTCTTCTTCCAGTTCTTCAATTATTTCTCTTACCGTATGTTCTCTATCATTCCAGGGTTTCAAGTTGATAAGGCAAGTACCAGAATTTGAGCCCCTACCCTGTGTAAGTATTTCATAACCCGCAAGTGAAGAAACAGATTCTACTCCTTCAATTTTTTTGGCCATATCCTGTAATTGTCGACTTACAGCATAGGTTCTTTCAAGAGTAGAACCAGGTGGCGTTTGAATTACAACATAGATCATACCCTGATCTTCAGCAGGTACAAATCCGGAAGGAAGAGTACTTGATATTCCTAAAATTCCTAAAGCAAAAACGATCAATACTCCCCAGGTAACTACCCGTCTGTTTACAATTAACCTTAAAAGTCCTACATACTTTCCAGTTAGCTTTTCAAATAGCCTGTTGAAACCATCGAAAAACTTATCGAGTTTTGTTTTCTTCTTTTGCTGACCGTGATTATTTTTTAATATAATGGCACACAATACTGGCGTAAGTGTCAAGGCAACCACACCAGAAAGCACAATAGAAGATGCCATTGTAATAGCGAACTGTCGGTAGAATACACCTACTGGCCCTGACATAAAAGCTACTGGCACAAAGACAGAGGTCATCAATAAGGTAATGGCAATGATGGCCCCACTAATTTCATGAAGAACCTCCTTGACTGCCTTAAATGGCGAGAGATGCTTTTCTTCCATTTTGGCATGGACAGCCTCCACAACCACAATTGCGTCATCGACCACAATACCAATGGCAAGTACAAGGGCAAATAAGGTTATTAGATTTATGGTAAGGCCAAAAGACTGCATTACAAAAAAAGCTCCTATCAAAGATACCGGTACAGCTAGGGTAGGAATAAGGGTAGATCTCCAATCGCCAAGAAATAAAAACACCACCAATGCAACCAAAATAAAGGCATCTCTCAAAGTATGGAGAACCTCATCAATAGAGGCGTCAAGGAAATTAGAAACATCGTAACTAATCTCATATTCCATTCCTGGTGGAAAATCTTTTTTAAGTTCTTCCAGTTTGGCTTTCACATTTTCAATAACCTCAGTTGCATTGCTTCCATAGGTTTGATTTAAAGTGATTGCAGCAGATGGAAACTCATCCTTATTCGAATAAATATCATAATATTCACTACCTAATTCTACTTCTGCTACATCTTTTAACCGAAGAACCTCTCCCTTGGGATTTGCTCTGATTATGATGTTTTTGTATTGGTCTGGCTCATCATACCTTCCCCTATAAGAAAGTACATATTCAATAGATTCGGATCGTTTACTGTCTGCACGGCCAAGGCGTCCGGGAGAACCTATAATACTCTGCTCGTTCAGTGCTTTCATCACCTCTTCGGAAGATATGTTATAGGCCCGCATTCTGTCTGGGTTCAACCAAACACGCATAGCATATTGCCGGCTTCCAATGATCCTTGCCAATCCTATACCATTTATCCTCTGAAGCTCAGGCAACATATTAATATAGGCATAGTTGAAGATAAACTTCATATCTGCATCCTTTGTGTTTTTGCTGTATAAGTTTATATACATCAACATACTGGGAAGCAACCTTTGCACTACTATACCTTCAAGCTGCACAAGGGCCGGCAACCTCATTTTCATTTGCTCAATCCTATTCTGGATGTTTACCAGGGCCTGATTGGGATCTTCTCCCATTCGAAACACAATTTGAATATTTGCCTCTCCGGAACTGGCAGCAGTTGAAAACATGTACTTCATACCTGGAGTACCATTTATGGCCTGTTCCAGAGGAATAAGTACAGAATTGGTCAAAACTGTAGCACTTGCACCAGGAAAGGATGCATACACCACAACCATTGGAGGGGCAATATCTGGAAACTGGGATTTAGGCAGTGTTCTGATTGCCAGTATACCAATAAAAACAAGTACAAGGGAAATTACGATAGCAAGTACCGGCCTTTGAATAAATCGTTGGAACATGTTACTTCTTTAAACTTTTAAGAGCTTACTATTTATTCAGCATGTATTTTTAGTTCTGTGATAACCTTCTTAGGGTCCTCATAATCAAAACTAATTTTCTCATTTTCTTTTACCAGCCTCAAGCCTTCCAATAAGATTTTATCGCTTACTTTCAATCCCTCTTCTATTATATACAAGTCCGGAAGTTCTGACCCAATTGTAATTTTTCTTGACTTAAGCACACTGTCTTTGTCTAGTACATAAACATATTTCTTATCTAAAATTTCAAATGTTGCCTTTTGAGGAATGATTATAGCGTCTTTCAAGATCTTGTTAACCAGGATATTCCCTGTTTCACCATGTCTTAATAATTTATCAGGATTTGGAAAAGTAGCCCTGAAAGCAATATTACCAGTTTCATTGTTGAAATCAGCTTCTATGGTTTTTACAAAACCCCGGTATTTAAACATTTTGTGGTTGGCCATTTTCAGGTCAACTTTTAGGTTGTCCTGATTGGCAGTTCCCTTATAATCGAGGTATTCCGCTTCTGGCACGTTAAAATAAACCCACATTTCACTATTGTCAGATAAAGTGGTAAGTAAGTCTCCTTCATCAACCAAACTTCCTAACCTTACCTGAAAACGGTCCATGATCCCGTTAAAAGGAGCCCTGATTTCAGTAAAACCAAGATGTACCTGTGCAAGAGATAATTCTGCGTTTGCTTTGTCAAACTTGGCCTTTGTCATTGCCAATTCATTTTTGGAAACTATTTGGCTGTCAGCTAAGGACTTGGTGTTTTTATATTCTATTTCAGCAAATTCAGCTTCAGCCTTTGCTTTTTGTTGTTCAGCCTGATATAACAGGGGCATTATCTGAAACATCATCTGTCCTTGTTTCACAAATTTACCTTCATCAACAAATATCTTCTGAAGGTATCCTCTCTCCAATGCCCGGATTTCAATGTGCTGATAAGCCCTGATCTGGCAAACATATTCCCTTGTAACGGAAGTATCCATTTTTAAAGGACTTGTTACAAGATATTTAGTATGCTTTTCTTTTCCTTCATGATGTGATTTACATCCACTATTCAACAGAATTGCTGATATACTGATGATTAATCCAATTTGATTCATTGTAGGCATTTGATACATTTTTTTATTAAACAATGGCAGGTTTAAGTATGTCCGGGCAAACTATTCTATAAACTTACCTATTACCGCCGATAGTTTTACCGGAAACAAAATTAAAATAGTTAACTCTTGAAGTAGTTAAAAAAAGGTTAAAATATAAACTATTCTAATAAAGAAATTTAAATAAAAACAAGTTTTCATTTGTTAGATATTCACGTATTATTTGCACATTAAACCCTTTTAGAAAAATTTACCTTCATTAATAAAAATGTTATTAATTGTGTAAAGGCTATTAGAAAGATTACTTATGTAGTTGGTTTGTAGAACCTTACATTAAATTCTCCTTCATTACAAACAAAAACAGACTATTCAAATTTAATCCCCTTAAACAAGACTATTGGTAATCAACTGTTTTAAAAATTCTTTGGTTTTAGATATTTCCTTTGTCTCAGGAAAATCTGTTAAGGAAGGAAGGTTTTGCATAAAGAAATACAGGTTTCGAGACATTAACAATACTGTGCTTGCCAGGTTTCTTGAAAATTTATATTCAGGGTTTATTTCCTGAAATAAGCCTGCAATCCTAATCGAGATATCCTTATATGGTTTATAAAACTTATTTTCATTAAAAGTATTTACATCATGGCTTAAGTATGATTTTGAAGCTTCTTTAATTACAAGGTTATGTAGCACTCTTTTATCAACCTCTGGCCCGCCATCAATATAGTCCTGAGTATTTAGTAAAAGCACGTCAAGGACAATATCAATTTTTTTATTAGTGTCGCTTATGTTATTGGTTTTGTAAATTATCAGGTATTCTAACCATTGCCAGTACCAGCTCAAAATATAAAGTAAAAACAATTGTTTGTTTTCGAAATAACGATAAATACTTGATTCTGTAGTATTTAATTGAATTGCCAGCTTCTTAAAAGTAAAATTTTCAATGCCATTTGCTTCTATCATTAAAATCCCTTCCTTCAGTATATTTTTCCCTAACTCTGAAGATTTAGGATCCCTCAAATAAAGCTTTTCATTAATTCTAATCTCAAGGTTCCACTGCATTTGATCGTAATTTTTATAAAGTTAAAGATTATTTAAATAAAAGTATTGTAATTATATATGATAGTATTACTATTGCATTTAAATAGTAAGGCAACTATGAAAGAAAGTAGCACATCTAAACAATCTCCAGATGAAAAAATCACAATTAATTATTAAAATTTTAACGTTGTTAAGCGTTGGTTATTTAGAAGCGCAAGTTCCAATAGTTCAACCTGACATTGCCATCAAAAAACTAGAAAATGGAAATGACAGATTTGTAAGAGGTACAAGTATTCATCCTAATCAAGATCTTACCCGCCTAAAACAAGTATCAGAAGGTCAAAATCCATTTGCCATAATTGTTGGATGTTCTGATTCCCGTGTTCCGAATGAAATTATTTTTGACCAGGGATTAGGAGATCTTTTTATTGTACGTACAGCAGGGCAAGTATCATCTTACGCATCCTGGGGAAGCATAGAATTTGCACACCTTGTACTTGGGGCCAAATTAATAGTAGTTTTAGGACATACTAAATGTGGGGCTGTAACAGCAGCATATAAAATTCCTGATGTTCCTGGTCATATTGTAACATTAATTAACAGTATAAAACCTGCAGCTGAAGAGGCCAAGAAACATGGTGGGAATCAAATAGAAAATGCTGTAAAAATAAATGTGGCCATGCAAGTTGAACAACTTAAAAATTTAGAGCCTGTATTGACCAAAGCCGTAAAAAGTAATGATCTAAAAATTGTTGGAGCTGTTTATGACCTCGAAACAGGCAAAGTAGAATATATTCCTGAAAACTTTTTATCCACCTTAAAATAACTTTTAAACCTATCTGTTATGAATATAAGCGATCTCTTATCAAACTTTCTAAACACCCAGGTCCTGTTTTTCTTTATGGGAATGATTGCTATTGCCATAAGATCTAACCTGGAAATCCCACAACCTATACCAAAGTTCTTTTCACTTTATCTCTTGTTTTCTATAGGCATAAAAGGTGGTATGGAATTAAGCAAAAGTGGATTTGGAAATGGTGTAACAGGAATACTTATCATGGCTATAACCATGTCTGCCTTTGTTCCTGTCTATACTTTTTTTATCCTAAAACGAAAATATACTATTTCCGACGCAGCTGCTCTTGCCGCAACATACGGATCGGTAAGTGCTGTGACCTTTATTACAGCGGTGGCATTTCTGCAAAGCAATCATATACCCTTTGGTGGCCACATGGTTGCTGCCATGGCTTTGATGGAATCTCCAGCAATAATTGCTGCTGTTGTTTTATATAAACTTTACAATAAAGAAGATAACAACAAAACAACCTTGTCTCACACTATTAAAGATGCATTTACTGAAGGGTCAATTGTGATGATTTTAGGTAGTCTGATAATTGGTTTGATAGTTGGTGAAAAAGGATATGAATCTGTAAAACCTTTTGCAGGCGATATGTTCAAAGGAATCCTTTGTCTCTTTTTACTTGATATGGGTATTGTAGCCGCCAGAAGGCTAAAATATTTAAAAGCTGCAGGAGTTTTCTCGATAGCTTTTGCCATTATTATTCCTCTAATAAATGCTGGAATAGGTATTTGTCTTGCCAAAATTCTACACATGGGCCAGGGCGATGCTTTAATGTTTACAGTACTATGTGCAAGTGCATCTTATATTGCAGTACCGGCTGCCATGCGTGTTGCAATTCCGCATTCCAATCCTGGTATTTATGTTCCAATGTCGCTGGCTATTACTTTCCCTTTCAATGTAGTAGTTGGGATCCCAGTTTATAACTATCTGATCCAAACATTTATTAACTAATAACGATATGAAAAATCTGCAAAAAGTTGAGATTATTACCGAAAAAAGATCTATTGACTTTGTAATAGAAATGATTGAAAAATGTGGAGTTACTGGTTATACTTTAATTCCAAAAGTTACGGGCAAGGGCAAAAGAGGAATTAAACATGGCGATGATTTAAATGATGTTTTTGTGAATAGTATGCTCATAACTGTTTGTGAAGAAAAAATCGCAGAGGCCATCGTAAAAGAAATAAAGGTGTTTTTACAAGACGTTAGTGGCGTATGTATTGTAACAGATGTTAAATATATGGTGCATTAAGCAAATCGCATTTAGATATAAAAAAAGTGCAATTTAGATGCACTTTTTTTATCCTAACATATAGTTCAAAAAATATGGATCTTATTTAATCCTGTTCGTTTTATAAAAATCTATTAGTCCATTAGTGGATGAATCGTGGCTTGTAACAGCATTATCCTGCTCTAATTCCGGTAAAATTATTTTAGCCAATTGTTTGCCAAGTTCAACACCCCATTGATCGAAAGGATTTACGTTCCATATCATTCCCTGCACAAAGGTTTTTTGCTCATACATAGAAATTAATGACCCTAACACTTTAGGGGTCAGCTTTTTAAAGAATATAGAATTTGTGGGCTTATTTCCTGCAAATACTTTATGATTTACCAGTTCCTCTACCTCCTTTTCAGAAATTCCCGATTTTTGTAATTCCGTTCTTGCTTCCTCTGCAGTTTTTCCTTTCATCAAAGCCTCAGTTTGGGCAAAGAAATTCGATAAAAGGATTTTATGATGATCTCCTATTGGATTATGGCTTTGTACCGGTGCAAGAAAATCACATGGTATAAGTTTGGATCCTTGATGGATAAGCTGATAAAACGCATGTTGTCCATTTGTACCAGGCTCGCCCCAAATGATGGGCCCAGTTGAATAGTTAATTGCTTTGCCTTCTCTCGTAACTGTTTTTCCACTGCTTTCCATATCACCTTGCTGAAAATAGGCAGCAAAGCGGTGCATATATTGATCGTACGGTAAAATAGCGTGTGAATCCGCATCGAAGAAGTTATTATACCATACTCCAAGTAAGGCAAGAATAACCGGAATATTTTCCTCATAAGGTGCATTCCTGAAGTGAACATCCATCTCATGGAAACCTGTGAGCATTTCCTCAAAATTTTCGAACCCTATGTAAAGCGCTATTGACAAACCAATTGCAGAACAAAGTGAGTATCTACCTCCTACCCAATCCCAAAACTCAAACATGTTTTCTGTATCTATTCCAAAAGCAGAAACAGATTTAGCATTAGTAGACAAAGCAGCAAAGTGTTTTGCTACGTGAGCCCCGTCTTTTGCTTTTTCCAGAAACCAGGACTTAGCTGTTTCTGCGTTCGAAAGGGTTTCCTGAGTAGTAAAAGTTTTAGAAGCAACAATGAATAGGGTAGTTTCCGGATTCACCTTTTTCAGGCATTCTGCAATATGAGATCCGTCAACATTAGATACAAAGTGCACGTTCAATCCTGCTTTTCCGTAAGGTTTTAAAGCTTCTGTGACCATATATGGCCCAAGGTCAGAACCTCCAATGCCAATGTTAACAATATCAGTAATTGATTTATTAGTGTATCCTTTCCAGCTTCCGCTTCGTACTTTTTCACAAAAAACTTTCATTTTAGAAAGCACTGCGTTTATTTCCGGCATCACATCTTTGCCTTCAAAATATACCGGCTTATTAGAACGGTTTCTTAAAGCTGTGTGTAATACAGCCCTGTTTTCAGTGTTGTTTATTTTTTCACCGTTGAACATGTCTTCGGTAAGTTGCCTGAGGTTTATTTCTTTGGCAAGTTCAACAAGCAATTTGATTGTATCTTCTGATATCCTGTTTTTGGAAAAATCAACAAGGATATCGTTAAATTGAATATTGAATTTATTAAAACGATTTGCATCACTTTCAAAGAGATTCTTCATGTGCAGGTTTCCCGTTGATTTGAAATGCGCTTCTAATTTTTTCCAGGAAGTAAGGTCAGTAAGGGAAAACGACATGATGTAGAATTAAATAATACAAAAACAAAAATGAGAGTGCAAAACTAAAAAAAATACAACGCTTAACAATCTTCCAAATACCCTGAACTATATCAGTGACTAATATTCGAACTTGTTTTAAATCAAAAAGGACTTTGGAATAAACCAAAGTCCTTTTCAAATAAATAAGGCTGACTATTTTTTCTCTTCTGCAGGTGTTTCAGATTTCTCTGCTGATTTGTCTTTTTTGCAGCAAGATTTTGAATCTTTTTTAGATTTAGATGAGCAGCAAGATTTTTTCTTGTCTTTATCATCTCCGCCACCTTGTGTGTTTGCAACTGCAACACCTAAAAAACTAAATAACGAAAGTGCTAATAATATCTTTTTCATGTGGTCCTTTATGTTTTAATTCTAACAATATAAAGTTACAAATAGGTTCAGATAGAAATAGCATTTTGCTTTAAAATACTTTCACTTTACCTTTTTTTAATTTGGTTTTAAACTCCCAGAATGAATCTGTTCCTTTTATATCTATTCTTTTTACAAGATAAGGGTCTTTTAAAGGCCAGGAATTGATAGCATTTCCAATGCGAAAGGCAAGCTTTATTCCATTATCTGCTAATGCTTCTTTTGCATTAGTTAATTTTATTTTATCCTTGTAATACTGGCCAAAAGGAAAAGCAAGAACAGGAAAATAATTCAGTTTCAATTTGTTTAATTCTTGTTGCGAGGCTGAAAGATCTGCCTTGAATTCATTTATTGATATGGTTGCCAAATTATCATGAGAGTATGAATGCAGTCCATATTCAAAATATGGTTGACATTCCAGTAATTGTTCAAGATTCATAATTCTATCTGATCCTCCGTCCCAAATATTGGTTTTCCCAATAAATGAAACAGGTATGAATATGCATGCTTTAAGACTGTATTTTTTTAAAACCGGGATTAAATAGGTAAGGTTGTTTAAATATGCATCATCAAAAGTTAATGTTACAGCTTTGTCTTTAAGTATAGTTTTTGCCTCATTCATTCGGATAATTTCTCCAACAGAATAAAATGTATATCCATCATCAAGTAGATATTTTATTTGTTTCTCAAAGTTAATTACATTAACTGTAAGCATATCTGAATGATTTTCAGATAGTTTATGATACATTAAAACACGGAGGCCTGTAAGCGAAGGTGTAAAGAAATTAAATCTCAGTTGAAAAAAGAGAAGGGAGATAAGAGATAATATGATGATAATTATCCACAATTATTCTTCAAGATAATCTAATTCCTTGCCAAATGTTTCAGAAAGTGCCCTTAGGCTAAAAAACGAGATAGCCATAATCCCAACAGCTACCAAAGCAGTTCCTCCAATAAGACCTAAAGATGCCTTGGCTATATTTAAAACTATGGTAACAAGGATTAAAGATCCACGAACAAAATTTGGAACGGTTGTAGCTACAGTGGCCCGCAGATTGGTACCAAATTGTTCTGACGCGATTGTAACAAACACAGCCCAAAAACCAACTGAAAAACCTAACAAGAAAATCAGGATATAAAAAGTTGTACTATCCAGCCCTTGCAGATAAAGGTAGAGGGTAACTAAGATTGTGTTTAGACCATAGAATAAAAACATGGCACGTTTCCGGCTTTTCAAATACTGACTGATGCCTCCACTCGCAAGATCTCCCAGGATCAGGCCTGAATAACAAAGCATTACGCTGGTGCCGTTTTCAATAGTTCCAACTACACCCAGTTCTTTTGCAAATTGAGGAGAGAGGCCAACAAGCTTTCCAATAATAAACCAAACAGGAAGTCCAATAAGTATGCAACTCAGGTATTTTATAGCAATCTGCTTATTTTTAAAAAGAGCAAAGAAATTTCCTTGTTGAATATGCTTTTCTCCCATTTTAGAAAACATGCCAGATTCAAAAACCCCTATTCTTAAAAACAAAAGAGACAGTCCTAATCCACCACCAATCCAATAGGCGATTTGCCAGCCTATTTTACCAACCAAAGCGGCCACAACTGCACCAGTCACCCCAATGGACGCTACAACCATTGTACCATAACCACGGTTTTCCTTGCTCATAATTTCAGAAACCAAGGTGATCCCTGCACCAAGTTCCCCTGCCAAACCAAAACCAGCTATAAAACGGAGTATAACATAAGCATCCATACTTGTTACAAATCCATTTGCTATGTTAGCCAGTGAATAAGTGATAATAGAACCGAAAAGAACTGACAGCCTGCCTTTTTTATCTCCCAGAATACCCCAAAAAATGCCTCCTAAAAGCATTCCTCCCATTTGAACATTTAATAGGTATTCAAAACTTTCTACCACTTTATCAGCAGCAATGCCTATTGCGAGCAAGCTTTTTTGTCCGATGATTAAAAACAATACAAGATCATAGACATCTACAAAATAGCCAAGAGCTGCTACAATTACAGCAGAATTAAAAATGTTGTTTACCTTAAAAGTATTCTCTTGCATAAATATTACTTATAATCAGAAATCTGAATTACCGTATCACAAAGTTGATATTCTTCTTCAATATTAGAGCTGATAAATAAGGACTTATCAGAAATTCTTTCTGAAATTAATCTTTTATACCATTCAATTCCGTTCCTGTCAAGATTTGTGGTTGGTTCATCTAAAAAATAAACCTTAGAGTCAGTAAACAAGCAAAGGCCTAATTTCAACCTTTGCTTCATTCCTGAAGAAAAATACTTCACTTGCTTATTCTGTTGGTTTGGTAATTCTATCATCTCAAAAAAAACTTTTTGATCGAAAGAAGAGGCCTTATTCCTAAAATTGAAGTGGAAATCAAAAATTTCTTCAGCAGTCAGTTCCTCAGGCAATTCCTGATATGGAGCAGAATAGGAAAATTGTAAGCTTATATTATCCGGATCCAAAACAATCCCTGCTTCATCCCGATAAGATATTTTTCCTTCTGTTGGGATGGAAAGGCCTGCTAATAGTTGTAAAAAAGTCGACTTTCCTGAACCATTAAGTCCGGTGATGGCATATTTCTTAGTTCCTTCAAACTCAAGATTTACATTTCTAAAAATCCAATCTTTTAAAAAGCGTTTCCCAATACTTTCCAGATGGATAAGCATGTTAGTCTTCTGTATTTACTGAAGATTTCTCAGGTCCTTTTATAACTCCTTTTGGTGAACTCTTTATAAAATCTATTATAAATTGTCTTTCTGCTGAAAGGTTCCCTTCAGCTTCAAGAGTTTTAACTGCCTCAGAAATATTGCTGCCGCGCAAATAGATCTGCCTGTAAGTTTCCTGAATGTCTCCGATTTGATCGTGTGTAAAACCTCTTCTCCTAAGCCCTACAAGATTCAATCCCATATAAGAAACAGGATATTCCCCAGCTAAAACATACGGGGGTATATCTTTTCGAACCATTGAACCACCGGCTAGCATAACATGAGCTCCTATTTTGGTAAATTGAAGTACTGCACTTGCCCCGCCTAAAATTGCATGGTAACCAACTTCAACATGGCCAGCAAGTTGAACATTGTTTACAAGAATCACCTTATCACCAACATTACAGTCATGAGCTACATGAACATAAGCCATAATCAAGCAATCTTTACCTATAACAGTTTTAAACTTGTCTTTAGTCCCACGACTAATTGTAACGCATTCCCTGATTGTTGTATTGTCACCAATTTCAACAGTTGTAGTTTCCCCGTCAAATTTCAAATCTTGTGGCACTGCAGAGATTGATGCACCGGGAAATATTTTAACATTATTAGCAATACGGGTCCCATCAAATAAGACAACATTTGGGCCTATCCAGCAATTTTCCCCAATAATTACATCTTTATGGATAGTAGCAAAAGGTTCAATAATTGTTCCTTCACCGATCTTTGCGTCCGGATGTACGTTAGTTAACGGATGGTATTGCATGTGGTACAGGTGCGTTTTGTTTTCTTACGATACTTGCTGTCATCTGTGCTTCGCAAACAATTTGCCCGGCGACATATGCAACGCCCTGCATTTTGATAATACCTCTTTTAATAGGTACTAAAAGTTCACACTTGTAAATGATTGTGTCTCCAGGAACTACCATTTTGCGGAATCTGCAATTCTCTACACCCAGAAAATAGGTCCAGTAATTTTCCGGATCGCTCACAGAATTTAAGGCTAAAATGCCGCCTGTCTGAGCGAGGCCTTCAATCTGAAAAACACCTGGAAAAACCGGGTTTCCAGGAAAATGACCAGTAAAAAATGGCTCGTTTATTGAAACATTCTTAACCCCAACCACTGTTGCGTCATCAAGATGTATGATTTTATCAATCATCTTGAATGGAGCTTCATGGGGCAGCATGCTATAAATTTGAGCTGCTGTATAAATAGGTGGTTTTGCAGGATTATAAACCGGCACAGTATTCTTTGCCGTTTCATTCATCTTTTGCTTGATGATCTTGGCAAAAGCTATATTAGCCGCATGTCCTGGTCTGGCTGCAAGAATATGAGCCTTGATAGGTCTCCCTATTAAAGCCAAATCTCCAATTACATCCAACAGTTTGTGACGTGCTGGTTCGTTTTTATATCTTAACTGTACATTGTTTAGTATTCCTTCCGACTTTACTTCAACCTTTTCAACTTTGAAAAGATCGGCCAGGTATTGAATCTCTTCTTCTTTTACAACCCGGTCAACTACTACAATAGCATTGTTAAGGTCACCTCCCTGAATAAGGTTTGCCTTATATAGCATTTCCAATTCATGCAAAAAGCAGAATGTACGGCAATTGGCTATTTCTTCAGCAAACTTTGCAATATCAAATAATCCAGCGTGTTGGCTTCCCAAAACCGGTGAATTGTAATCTACCATTACAGTCAGACGATAATCATCCAAGGGCAAAGCTGCTAATTCTACATTTCTTTCATTGTCGCGGTAATGAATTCCTTCTCGAATTTCATAAAAATCGCGTAAAGCGTTCTGCTCTACAACACCGACTGCCAATAGTGCATTAACAAATTCGATAGAGCTACCATCCATAATAGGAGGTTCTGGCCCATCAAGTTGAATCAGAATATTGTCGATTTGTAAACCAACTAATGCAGCAAGTGTATGCTCAACTGTGTTGATTCTTGCGCCGTTTTGTTCAATAGATGTTCCTCTTGCAAGGTCTACAACATTATCAACATCAACGTCTACGGTTGGTTTTCCTGGCAAATCAACGCGCTGAAATTTCATGCCGTAGTTAATATCGGCAGGAACAAAGGTCATATTTACATTAACTCCTGTGTGAAGCCCTACACCGGAAACGGTTACAGGTTCGTTAATGGTGTGCTGTTTTGTGTTCATTTATTCAGAAAGGGGAGCCAAAGTTAATATTTTTTCCTCGAGTTCTTCAATGCGCTTCATTAACTGGGGCAATTTCTTGTACACAGCAAATGATTTTAAATTTGTTTTATAATCGAAAGCAGGCGAACCGCTCATGGCTGTACCAGGCTTTTTGACGCTTCCACCAACTCCGGATTGAGCACCGATGCTGGTCTTATCTGCCAATGTTATGTGGCCGGTTATTCCAACCTGACCACCAATCATGCAGTTTGCGCCTAATTTGGTAGAACCGGATATTCCAGTTTGTGCTGCTACAACTGTATTTTTACCCAACTCGACATTATGACCAATTTGTATCAAATTGTCAAGTTTTACACCTTTTCTGATGATGGTACTTCCCATAGTAGCGCAATCGATAGTTGTATTAGCTCCTATGCTTACATTATCTTCTATGATCACATTTCCAATTTGAGGAATAGCCTTGAAAGACCCATCAGGCAATGGAGCGAATCCAAAACCATCGCTACCGATTACAGCACCAGAGTGAAATGTACAATTTGAACCAATGACACAGTCGGAATATACTTTAACTCCAGCATAAACAATTGTATTATTTCCAATAATCACATTGTCACCAATATAACTATGTGGGTATATTTTTACGTTATCACCAATTTTTGCATTTCTACCAATGTAAGTAAATGCACCAATGTAGCACTGAGTTCCCATCACTACATTTTCACCTAAAAAATGAGGGGTTTCAAGTCCTTGTTTGGAGTGAACTTTTATTCTGTTGTATTCCTCAAGTAAAGTTGAAATACTTGCATAAGCATCTTCTACATAAATTAATGTGGCCTTTACTTCTTCTTTAGGCTTAAATGTATTGTTAACTAAAACAGCACTTGCACCTGTAGAATAAATATACTGTTCGTATTTTGGGTTAGAGAGAAATGAAATAGCACCTTCTGTTGCTTCTTCAATTTTAGCCAGGCGACTGATTTTGCGGTTACCTTCCCCTTCGACGCGCCCGCCAAGCAACTGTGCAATTTGATGGGAGGTGAATTCCATTAATAGACTGGTTTACCGAATTGTTAATTTACAAAGATACATTTTTAGGGTAGCATAAGTAAAACTTTTTAACAATTTTACTAATTGCCTTAATATTAGGTAGTTCTGATGCTTCAGCGATGTCTTGAATTTTCCCATCTTTCATCAAAACCATAATTTTCTGGTTATTTGATACATATGCTGCGTTGTTCGCTTCACCTTCAATTAAAAAATAAGGCAAGGTTTCATCATTCAATGAGTATTGCTTCTTTAATGAATTCTTGACAAAATTTATTCTTTCATTGGTAAAGGCTTCATTTGCGAGTTCCACTTTGAAGAGCTGCCTATTTAAAAGTCTGTTACTTAAATCCTTTAGTACAAAGTCATCTGAGTCAGCCCACAGTTTGATAGAGGTCCAGATGTCGTAATCATCCAGTTTGGCAAAATTATTCAAGACTTCATCTGATGAACTTATATCAAGATGGTTAGGACGGTTTTTTAGGAAGTATAATAACGAGTTGCTTGCTTGCAGAATTTTGCCTTGATGTATTAATTCAGATGCCCTTTTTACCAGTTCCACCAGCATAACTTCAGCACTTATTGTAGCCTTGTGAAAATATATTTGCCAGTACATAAACCTTCTTGTATTCAGAAAATTTTCAACACTATAAATACCCTTTTCTTCTACAACTATTTGGTCATTATGTACATCCAACATTTTAATGATCCTTTCAGCACCAACAGTACCTTCACTTACCCCAGTAAAATAAGCATCTCTGTTCAAATAATCCAATCTGTCAATATCCAGTTGGCTGGAAACCAATTGATTGAAAAATTTTCTATTATATGACCCCTCGAATATCTTAACCGCAAGGTCTAATTTTCCATCCAATGCTGCATTTATCTTTCTCATGAGGAGTAGAGAAACGCTCTCATGAGAAGTGTTATGCAATAAAGAATGCTCTAAAAGGTGTGAAAAAGGCCCGTGGCCCAAATCGTGGAGTAAGATGGCGATAAGTGCGGCCTCGTATTCCGATTCATTAATATCATGGCCCTTTGACCGTAAAGATTCCAGTGCAAGCGACATGAGGTGCATGGCACCTAAAGCATGATGGAATCTCGTATGTACAGCACCTGGATAAACAAAACTCGTAAGGCCTAATTGATTTATCCTTCTAAGTCTCTGAAAGAAAGGGTGCTGGATAACTTGTGCAATCAGATCAGAATGGATAGTAACAAAGCCATAAACAGGATCGTTTATAACTTTTTTCTTGTTGACCATAGAGAAAACCTGAGCGTGGTGAAAAAATTAATTATGGTCAGATATTAATAATTACTTCTTTTCTAAGAGCAAAATTCTATTTGAGAATGATTTATTTTGTGTGATTAAGGAGTCAATAGTTTTTTGTTGCTCTTTAATGGAATTAATTAAAACCGGAATTAAATCACTATAAGTTATACTGAGGTTTTCTCCTTTAGATTCATTGCCACTTACTACTTCCGGAATTATGGTCCTAACTTCCTGAGCTATAAGGCCTAGCTTAGTTTTATGGCTTACATCGTCTTTAAGACTGTACGTCACTGGTTTTAATTTTTGAATTGCATCCAGGCCGTATTTTAATGTTTCAATATTTTCTTTTAACCGTCGGTCGGAACTTACTTTAGGGGCGTTTGCCAGGTAAATATCCTTCCATCTATAAACTGAAGTTCCTAAATCTTTAACATTGTCGCCCCATGGTTCCAAGGTGTAATAGGTAAAATTAAATAAATTTTGGCCACCTACTCCAATAGTCAATTCTGGCCTTTGAGTTGTCATCGACAAAATGTTACGAAATGCTTTTAATTCCCAAATGTCAGCATTTACCTGCAATTTCAAAGAAGCTTGGGCTACTGAAAATCCTACAGATGAAGCTTGAATGAGGGCGGAGGTAACATCCCCGCTGTAAAGATGAAGTTTTTCAGTCGGAGGGGTTCCTATTCCCACATTGCCATTATTTTTCATCACCATATAATTTACAGGATTTGCACCAACTCCTAAAGAAGCATATGCAACAGGACTAAAATATAAATCGTCGGTAAATTCAATTTTATTCTTTAGTTGTGTGCTATAGCCAGTAATGAGAGCCAATCCGACTGAAGCACCCGTATTAGCTAATCTTATAGAGGTTGTACTGGTTGAATTAACATTCAAATCGCCTGTACCTGTTTCTGCTCCTATGTAAACCCTGCTTCCATTATCTTTTAATATTCCTGTACCCAAGTTTGAAGAGGTAGTCCATCTTGCAACATTGTTAACAACTCCAGTCCCTGTTGTTGGGGTAGTTGAAGAGTTTGTCATCAAACTCAACCAATTAGCACCAGTCCAATAAAATATAGAGTCTTTGTCAGTATCATAAAACATTAACCCGGATTCAAGTTCTGTTAAAGGATTAAATGCAGGTCTGTCAACAGTTTTCAATCTGGGAATTAATAAACCCTGTGAGGTTCCAAATGCCGTTTTTATTTCTAATGCCGCCTTGGGATTAGGGGTAGGAGTGTTAATCCCAGATGAGTTCTGAGCTATACTGGCGGTGATGCCAAAACACCCTAAAGAAATCAATAAAAATATTTTAAGAATCATAAGAATATACCTGAAGATAAATTTTATACAATTATTGTAATAACTCTAACCCCGGCTTTATTTTATTCAATTATATTCAATAACCTGTTCCAACGTATTTTTGTCAGCATGTTCCCGTCTTTGTCTAAAGACATCCAAATAAGTAATGCCTTTCCAACAACATGGTCCTCAGGCACAAAGCCCCAAAAACGGGAATCTAAGGAATTGTGACGGTTGTCCCCCATCATAAAATAGTAGTTCTGGTTGAAAGTATAAGTTTCAACAGCGCTTCCATCAATCAACAACTTACCACCTTCTACTTTTACGCTTTCATGACCTTCAAAGCGGGCAATAGTTGTTTCATAAATTAATATATTTTCCGGTGTAAGATTAATTGTTGCTCCTTTTTTAGGAACCCACAAAGGACCAAAAAAATCTGCGTTCCAATCGAATTTTGAATTGTTTGGAAAAGTCTGCGGATCAGCTACTCCTTTTTGATGCTTGTCCATAATCACTTGATTGATAAATGGCATCTCTTTCAATTTTGCAGCTGTCTCAGGAGAAGTATGGACCATGTACCCTTGCGGAATCCTGTAAAAATCAGTTATATCATGTGACCTGAAAATTCTATCATTTAAATTTTCATTTGTCAAAAGTACATACTGGTATTGCAGTTTTTCAGGATTATCAGCAGGTTTTCCATTTATAAATACCTGTGTGTCCTTCACTTGAATGCTATCGCCACCCACCGCAATACATCTTTTAATATAATTGGTTTTTAAATCAGTTGGGTAACCTTCTTCTGCCGGCCAGTTAAAAACTACCACATCATTATTTTTGATATGTGTAAAACCCGGAATTCTGAAACTTGGAAGTTGAATAGCATCGGAATAAGAAGGAATGTCGGTACCCCATATTTTCTGATGCGTTAGTGGCACTTGCAATGGCGTTTTTGGGGTTCGTGGGCCATAATGAAACTTACTTACAAAAAGAAAATCGCCAACAAGCAATGATTTCTCCATTGAAGGTGTCGGAATTGTGTAAGCTTCAATCAAAAGCCATCTGATAAAAGTAGCAGCTATAACGGCAAATAAGATTGCATCAAACCACTCTTTAAAAAAACCTTTTTGAGGGGCATTTGGGTCTTTAGGCCTTCCAATAAAAATTACCCTCAACCAATATAAAATTCTGTTCAAAACCTGTTTGCCCGTCATTATTTGTACTATTAAAAACCTAACATGTCACTCATACCGAAAAAACCCTTTTTGCCCTGGATAAACTCAGCTGCGAGCACCGCACCTGTTGCAAATCCTTCCCTACTGTAGGCGGTATGTTTTAGTTCAATACTATCTATCGGGGAATGATACAAAACTGTATGCGTTCCCGGAACTGCCGCTATTCTTTTATCTACAATCCTGAGATTATCTTTTTCATTATTATTGTTCAAGACCCATTTTTTCTTTCTGTTGAAATTTTCAAGAATTCCTTCAGCCGCCGTTATTGCTGTTCCACTTGGAGCATCCTTTTTGTAAATGTGATGTACTTCTTCTAATTCCACATCATAGTCAGCAAAGCCATTCATCATTTTGGCCATTATTTTGTTGAAGTGAAAAAACAAATTCACCCCTACACTATAATTTGAAGCATAAAAAAAAGAAGCTGCATTTTTTTGTACCAAGGCTTCAACTTCAGGTTTACGTTCAAGCCAGCCGGTAGTACCTGAAACAACTGGAATTCTTCGTTCAAGACAAAGTTTTATGTTATCAAAAGCTGCGTCTGGCTGAGTGAATTCTATTGCAACATCAACTGCACCTGGAACAAGTTCCTTTAGGATATAACTGTTTTCAACATCAATTTTATGAACGATTTCATGTTTGCGTGAAATAGCAATCTTCTCGATTTCTTTGCCCATTTTGCCATAACCTAAAAGAACTATTTTCATAATTGAGTTATTTATTTTGAACAAAATTAAAACTGAGAGTAAGACCTGCCGAGGGAGTGTTTGTACCCCTAACCATCTTTATATCAGGATCTATTCTCATGGTTAACTTATCGTTAACCTCAAATTCTCTCAAATGAGCAAATACGGCAGCGTCAACAATGTTTAATGCGTATGTAAGAGTGGCTAAAATGATGTAGAAATCCCTGTCTCTCCGGTAACTGTCCCTGAGGTTTCTAAGTCCA
>JACMRH010000395.1 GCA_014376535.1 Cytophagales bacterium
CAGGCAGGTTTAAGCTGGGCTACTGTTTTGAAAAAAAGAGAAGGTTACAGGAAAGCATTTGCTGACTTTGACCCACATAAAGTTTCGCTTTTTTCGGAAGAAATGGTGGAAGAACTCATGTTAGACGCCGGAATAATCAGGAACAGACTAAAAATCAAATCAGTTATAAAAAATGCCCAGCTGTTTATTAAAGTCCAGGAAGAGTTTGGAAGTTTTGACAAGTTTATCTGGGGTTTTGTAAATCATAAAACCATCAAAAATTCATTGAAAAGTATGGCTGATGCTAAAGCAACTTCCAAAGAGTCAGACGCATTAAGTAAAGAATTAATAAAAAGAGGTTTTAAGTTTACTGGGAGTACGGTTATGTACGCCCACATGCAAGCCTGCGGTTTGGTCAATGATCATTTGACAGATTGCTTCAGATACAACCAGGTTTAGCTCCTTTCTCCTTTGGGGAAAGGCAGGGATAGGGTTTTACTTAAAGCAAAGATCAACCTCATTAGATTTCAATGTGCCTACAAACAGAACATCATCCTTGTTCAGGACAGAATGCCTTACCAGTTTGGCCACATCTTCGTTTGATTGGTAATAAAGGTGAATTTTGTATTTTCTGGTGTAATCAAATGCAAAAGTGCTTTTGTAAAAGCATTTCCTCTTGTTCATTTTTAAATTATAGAGGTTAATAAGAACATCAAGAGGCCTTAAACTCCGCGTGTGAAACAGGTAATCTTTGTCCCTTGTCCTTTCATATACCTCAAAAAACCTGGTACTATCAGAGGTATACTTTTCGTGATGTGACATGGCAACAGAATCAATAACCACAGTAGGCAAAAGAACTTTTCCTGAGTCATCCACAATTTTTAATACCAGACCAAAAGTTTGGTTAGAATCCAGCCTATTCAATGGATTTTCCCAAACGCAGGGCTCATAATAATCTATGATAACTAGATGGCTATCGCTATGATTTTCAAAATAATAAGAGAAATTTAAAGCTGATGTTTTTTTGTTGTAGCATATTTTCTGGTCAATAATTCGCAAAGTGATAATAGAATCATACTGGCAAAAGGCATGAATGGAAAGTAAACCGAGTAAAATTAATGTTAAAAGGAACCTCATATATGATAAACAGATTCCGGATATTCTACATGGAAAAGATATAATCCATCTGCAGAAACAGATTGGCCGGCCAGTTTTCTATCTTTTTTCAAAATGACATTTTCAAAATCCCGAGCATTGATCTTATTTAAGCCTACATCAATTAATGTGCCGACAATTGTCCGCACCATACCACGTAAAAACCTGTTTGCTTTAATAGTAAACAATAATATTTCATCATTTGGTTTCAAAGTGGCTTCCGAAATTGTACAGTGAAAATGATTCACATCTGTATGGACCTTGCTGAATGCTTCAAAATCGGTATGTAGCAATAACTGATTTGCTGCTTCATTTATTTTGTTCAGATCCAATTCTTTGTAAATAAACAAGGCCCTTTCAAGAAGGAAAGGATTTCTTTTCTGAGATATTTTGTAATGATATGTCCGGGAAATAGCATCAAATCTTGCACTTGCGTCTGGCTTCACTTTCACAATACTATTGGCCACTACATCGTTTGGCAGAATGGAATTTAGCTTCAGCAACCACGAATAAGCATCTATTTCTAAATCGGTATCAAATTGAACAATTTGCTGGATTGCGTGTACTCCGGAATCGGTTCGGCCACTTGCAAAACAAGTAATCTTCTCCCTTAAAAGTACAGATAGTTTTTCGTTCAGGACCTGTTGAATACCAAGTGCATTTTGTTGGATTTGCCAACCTGCATAAGCAGTTCCGATATATGATATGTCGAGGAAATATCTCAATTAAGTAAAAATTGCATCCCCATCTCCATATTGAAACTTTTCCAATGGCAGGTCGCCCAGTGGTTTGCCCCAAACATACTGATATTTAGTAGGAAGTTTGAGAACAAAAGGCAAATTCAATGATAAAATCTCAGTGTTTATTCCTTTATGAAAGCTTATAAATTCCTTAGCCTCAATTTTATATAGAAATGCTAGCAAAGATTTTGTAGTAATTTTAATATCCTGAATATCAAAATAAGCATAGCACAACTTCACAACACCATCCCGAATAGAAAGTATAAGAAATGATGGATTGTTCTTAACCTTAATTTCTAAATTATAATACCTGAATTCTGAAGCAGTCCTGCTAAAAGGATAAAACCTGGATTCTTGTTCTTTTTCAGGATAAATGATCCAGGGATACTTTCCGATCCAGTTTAATTCTTGAACGCCTCTTTGAAATAGCCCTGAGTTTGAAGGAACCAACAGTTTAGTCTGTTTTGAAGGAAACTCATTGATAGTCACAAAATCAGGCAATCTATAAATCCATGTTCTGATGATTGAAACAGGCTTGAATAAGCCAAGCAGTGTAAAATCAACCATATCTAAAATGAAAGAATAAGGTTTTAAACCTGGCTTTTTTCTGAGCAGAACATCTTTAACAAGTGGCTTAAGAAATAATTTCAGGCCTTTTTTTGGTTCAGGAACTACGAATAATTTCGATTTTTGAAATACCGAAAGCGTATCAGGAATGGAATCTGCTAATATTAGACCAGAGGTGGCCTGGTATGCCGAAAGTAACAAGGGAACCCCAAGTGATTTCCCTTTGGTTGAATGAACCCACCAGCAACTTATCCAATAAACTTTTTTCTTTTCAGGAAGAAATATAAAGTCTGGAAGCAAACCGATAAAGCCAAGTACATTTCCATTTTCTTCCTCTGCCAGAATCAGGGCCGGGTCTTCAGAGTTTGCGCATGGGTTGCGTACATGTGATGCAACCCTTTGCTTTGTAATGGGAATAATTTCTGTC
>JACMRH010000396.1 GCA_014376535.1 Cytophagales bacterium
ATGGGGTAAATTAAAAGTTAGTACGAAAAACGCCGCGACTTATCTATAAATATTTTTTCCGATCAAGACTTAGAATATTCAATTCTCCGGCTTTAGCACCAGCTTCGAGAGTGCGTCAAAATCGAATGTTTTGTAATCCTTACCGTCAGAGAAGTCATATTCCCCTACTAAATTTATATGTGCCCAACTTTGAGTTGAGGTGGCGAGGATCTTTTTCAACAGGACCTGCCTTTCATCTTCTGATTTTGTCTGATGGAGTTTTTCAGAAAGGAGCAAAAGGTTGTAGGTGTTTACGGCGTTAGCAATCAACCTTTTACAGCCTTCGGCAATAAGCTGTTCCCTTCTTGTCGCCCATATGAGCTCTTGATTGTTTCCGATGATCAAAGCCTTGGAAAAGTTATTGCTGCTCTCGATCTGGGAAAGAGAGCCAGATACTGACTTGCGGATATGAGGGTCATCCATATACTTATAAATATAAAGGGTCTTGTAAAGGCTTCCCAAATCCTTCAAGGCTTTATAAAGAGGATACTTTTTCGTGTACGAATTTATTCTCCTAAACAATGCAGAAGCTTTGGCGTATCCCAATTTGATAGTACAGACCAATCTTAAAATGTCGTCCCAATGGCTTTCTAGTAATTCGAGATTTATCTTGCTGTGCGGTACGATCTTGAAGTTTTGTGACTTGTAGGTGTGAACCTCGTCCATGGAATGTAATTGTTGACGATGAAAGCGGGCAAACCTTGGCCTGAATTCTATTCCAAGAAGGGCAGTTACTGCAAAGACGGGTTCGCTAAATCCATGTGTATCAGTTGAATGTGCGTTAGGAATGACCACTTCATTGTGCGTGAGACCATCCAAAACGAAATGAGACTCATGTTCGGAGGCGCTGAAAGCAGTTGAATAGAACTGCTGTCCAGCTTCGTCAATAAAGGAATACAAAGTGACACCGCTTCCATTCCCGAAATATTTGAAGGAAGGGGAAGCAACCAGGGATGCAACAGAAACATCAAATTTTTGTCCGTCGCTTGAGGTGTGGACAAATTCGGGATCGTTCCGGAATAGCCCTGTAAGTGGCAGGGCGTTGCTGAATGTAAGTATCCTGTCATTTGCCCTTATCGTTATCTCTGGCGAAAAATAATGGATGGCAGTTGTTTCAAGGGAACTTGTCCTTATTCCTTTTGACATAAAGGAAAATTTCCGGATCCCTATGTTGCATCCGTAACCGAGAATGGCCGCAAAAAACAGTTTTTCGTCTGGACGTTTGGGAAGATTGTCGAACCCATGATGTTCAAAGGAAGAAACAAAATCCGTGGCAGAGTTTACAGTGGTGAGTACTTCTAGAAGGGGAATAACATACTCCTGGGGATAAAGCGATGGTCGGTCTGTCTCATCCTCCCCCCTTTTATCCTTCATTAAGTGCCAGTTGCCCTCAGTATCAAAATATACATGTTTATTCTCGCCTAAAGCAATACGTTCGTTGGTCTGTTTTATCTGCAAGTTGTGCTTTTCATTCAATTTGAGAAGTGTTTCCCGGGATTGTAAATACCTAGATAGACCCGCTTTTTCGATAAGCTTTTCCTTGTCCTTTGACCAGACACTTTGCGAAATCCAATATTCTTCGAACGAGCGGTAGTCATAGGACGAATCAATGGCAAGTTCACCTGCCCTTATTGCGTCCCTCATGTGCCTGAAAAGAAAGAATTTGTAGAGGCTCACCCTCAATTTTCCCTCCTTTGTCAATACCCGTTCCTGTTCTTCCATCCCCAGGAATCTATTGGGCACGGCCCCTCGGGAATCAATAATCCCGTTTTTGTTTTGGAAATACAACACTGCCTCCATGATATCCTTACCAGTTGAATGCGGGCTGACCACAAGTGCCTGGGCGATGCCAGCCAACTTCCCAACCAGTTTTGAGGCACTTTTCTCCAGCGCATGGTAGTAATCCTCTTTATCATTCACCTTTTGGTTAGTTTCACGCAGGGACTTGAGCCGTTCTGTATCTTCAGACAATTGGTTTTGAGATAGCTTCTTTTTTTTCAGTATCTGGTCAATTGAGGCAACTTTCTCTTGTGCGGCCATTCCCTCATCTGTAATGATCCTTTCGATTTCCGTAAGTATCTCAATATGGGTTATGCTTCGATGGGTTACGTTGTTCACAAGTTGAGCGGTCTTCATTCTATTATGGTAAAGATCTTCCTTTACAAAGTTTTCACAGCCGTTTACACAGCCAGTGACTGCGCTATTCAAGGTAAGTATCAGAGCATCTCCCAATGAATAATATTGGTGGGTTACAAATGAGATTAAAAGTAAGTATCGTATAGTATTCCGGTTGGCTATTTGGTATACCTGGTTGTTGATCACATACTCCGCATAAAATTGAATGGAAGCGTCGGAAAGCTTCAACCGTTTGGCAACTGGCAGGAGTTGAAAATGAATTTTCTTCAGGTTCTGAAAGTTGTGGACTCTTTCTTTGATTTCACGTAGCTCCATCGACTGTGAGATCCTTTTGAAAAAGGTGATCTCGTACCTTTTTATTTTCAGATGCTTCCGGTCATCCTCCTGATAGGAAATATGCTCTGAAAGAAGCCTATCCAAAAGTAGGACGTCTTCTGGCGTCAAATGCTTGTCAAGGATTGATTCGAGGCCATATTCAAAATTGTCGAGTGCCCTTTCGAGGATGGTCCGTAGGGTATAATAAGTCGGGATTTCAGTTCGATGCTCCTGTAAAAATCCCACCATACCCTCAAAAATAAGATAAGGCTTGGTTTGAACATGTGCCAATCTTTCAGCCTCGGCCAAAAGGGTTTCACCAGTCGGTTTTTCAAAAGGTGCAAAGCCGAAATATTCTAGGATTTCCTTTTGGTGTCGACGTACCGTGTTGCCCACATACTCGTCCATGTCTACCGAGTTCATGTCCACAGAATTCATTTCGGCCACGAAATCAATATCGCCCTTACGGTATTTTGAAGAAACGAAAAACCTGCCGACCATCCTGAAATATCCAACCTGCAATAGAAACCCCACTTTATTACTTGGGGTCTGGAGGCCTTTTAAATATTCAGTTGCCCATTTGGGGGGCTGTAGGAAAATAGTCCGTTGCCCTACATTAAGTACGGGTGGGTTGTCAAAGCGGTGGCGCGCTTCCTGTGACAGGTACTCTTTTCTTGGCATAGCAACATTTATTATGATGTGTCAAAGGTCCAAAAAGTCATGCCTTTCTGGACCGAGTACATTATCAGACATTTAGCCTGGGAATGTGCTTAAAAGAGGGTCCAAAAAGTAAGTCCAATAATAATAGGTTGTTTATATTTGTGAAACTAACTTTTTGAACCAAAATGAATAAAGTCTTCGGATATGCCCGTGTCTCCACCATTGACCAGAACATGGACACGCAATTGGAGGCATTAGAAAAGGCAGGGTGTGACGAGATTTTCCAGGATAGGATCACTGGGTTGAGTATGAGTAGGCCGGCACTTGATGACCTTCAGTCAAAATTGCGTCCGGGTGATACGGTAATGGTCGCACGCTTTTTCCGTTTGGGCAGGAGCCGTGACCATTTGATAAAACTGGTTAGCGAGTTCTCTAAAGCAGGCATTCATTTTAAGGCCCTGGACCTTGGTGTAGACAGCACTACACCTGCTGGGAAAATGGTTCTGCAGATTTTTGCTGCATTATCGGAATACGACAGGGAAAGCATTCTTGAGAAAACACGGGCAGGTCAACTTTTGGCCGCTGCAAAAGGTAAGCACATTGGAAGGCCAAAGGGTACTAATCCTGAGCAATTTGCCAAGGTCAAAAAAGCAGTTGAAAAAGGATTGTCTGTTGCAGAAATAGTGGACTTGACAGGGATCAGTATTTCAAGTGTCAAAAGGTATCGCAAACAAATTGAATTGTAGAGTCATAATTGAGGAATAAATGCTTTATTTCAGAAATCATATTGTATCAGTACAATTCCAGTCTATTTGTCCAATTATAGCCAAAGTATTCAAATCAACTTTGATATGTCATTAAAAAAATTCCTGCCCATGCTATAGATGCCACTTCGGCCTGTGCTGATTTTCGGGTAATTGTCCATATATTTTAGTCTGCTCATATTGGACTGGTAGGTCGCATCTGCCAAATTGTTACCTGATATGCTAATTGTAAAAGAGTTTTACCCTTTTTGTTGATAAAATCAGTTCCAATCCCTGCTTCAAGCAACGTATAACCTTTGAATTGATTTGTCACAGTGCTGTCACTTATGTCCATCGATGATTGTATTATAAAGCCATTGTTCGGATTGGGTTTTGTATAAAGGGCTATAAGAACTCTACCTCCTTTCCCTATTCTAACAACTTTATAAATATTAATATAAATATAACATCACATTTAATATTTTTTAATCATAATATCCTAGTTTTACCTTTCACATAACTAAATTTTAATGTCTTAATTTTTATCTTTTGTGAAAATCAGTAAGTTTTGTAATGAAGGAAAAAGGACGCAAACCTTAAAACTATGCTAAACTATAGCTAAGAATGGAGAAACCGATCATATACAGGGTGTTAATTCATTTTCGGACTATAAATGATTATTATTATTAACCTAAATTTTTAAATAAATTCAATGAAAACTTTACTTTCTGCTATTTTATTTTTTTTGATTGCTACCTGCTCACAAGCCCAGGTTTGTAACGAATACCGGCTGAGCCATGTAAATGATACAACCAATTATCCTTTCAGTTATGGTTTAACCTATACTGCCAAAGGTTTGCCTGCATCCAGAATATATTACGTGCCTGGTACACAGAACATAAGTTTTATACAAAACTATTATTATACCGGTACCAGGCTGGACAGTTTGATGGGTTATATAAATAGCTTACCCGTTGGACAAATTTTTACTTACGATACCTCTGGAAATTTAACAGGTATCCAGAACATTGATCGATATCGCTACGTGGGTTTATCATCTACATTTATATACGAGAACAATCAATTAACCGGCATGCATATTCGGGATTTGGATTTGAAATGCAGTGATATTATCCATGAAGGAAATTCTATAAAAACTGCTTCTTTTGAATTTTATCCTTACGGCCCACCACAATATTACAAAACCTGTACATTTCTTTACGACTCTTTGCCTAACCCACTCTATAATAAAATAGGTATAGTGGATAACCCTTTGCTGTACCTGACACCTAAAACATTTTTAGGATTACAGGTAAATGATTTTAAACCTTATCTCAGCCAAAATGTAGGTTATTACAAAGGTACAAATTTGATTTCTCGGATTAGTTATAACAGCATGTTTACTGACGCAGTTAGATTTCAGAGTTTAGGTTATACATACAGTTGTATTTCGCCTGCATTGTTCCTTGATGAAACATTGATAATATCACCTAATCCTTCTTCGGCAGGTTTGTATAAAATGAACCTAGAGAATGCGAAATTCAAGGTCTATACTCATGAGGGCCAATTGATCCTTGAAAATTCAAATTCTTTGATTGACCTGAGTGCTCAACAACCCGGAATCTATCTTTTGCATATATATTTACCGGAAGGAAAAAAAGTAATTAAACTTTTCAAAAACTGATAAGAAAGGGAAGCTTATCTTTCTTAAGTTACTGTCTTATCCTAAAATAGCCCTGGATAATTTCGTCTCGCACCTTGCGAGACGTGGCGAAGAAATTTCTATTTTGCCAAACCTTCACTTATTAATAATTTATATTGTAAATTTATTAACATTGAAATAACTTCAATTTTATTTTTTTTAAAACATAGTATTCCTAGTTTTACCCTTCATATAAAAATTTTAATGTCTTAAATTTTCCTTCATGAAAATCAATAAGTTTTTTATTATGGCAGGAGGGATTTGCCTGTTTGCTTTCAATCACTCGTATGCTCAGATAGGCAAAGAGTATTCTATAAAACCTGTAAAAGAATTTATAGCTGACCTTAAAGATACAGTAAAAGTAAACGGAGGCAAGAAAAGGGTCTCACTTCCTGTGAATACTGGATTTGCATTTTCAGCCTTGGAAGACAATGCCATGCAACAGCATGATGGTATTTATTCATGCGGGCAAATTGAAGGAGAAGAATTTAGTACTTATACGCTAAGGCAATATAAAGATTCGCTTGCAGGTGAAATTATTTTACTGAAAAAGAAAAAGGCATACAGGTACTATACTGTAAAGGGAGAGCTAAAAGTAAAGGAAGTTGATATTAACCACGTTATCTGCCTGGATTATAAGTCAAAGGCAGCGAAGGAAGAAAGCCAGAAAAGAATAGAAGCAGCCCCGGCAGGAAGCTGGGTTTATAACCTGCAAAGTTTTCCCGGAGCACAGGCTGTGGTAATGCTGGATTTTGACGGACACTATGCAAACAGTTATTGGAATGCTAAAAATAACGGGAGTCCTGTAAATGCGGCCCCGGCTAACTTTACTGAATATGACATTAATAAGATATTTGAATCTATCAGTGAAGATTTCGCTCCTTTTAACCTGAACATCACTACCAATGAAGCAGTCTATCAGGCGGCTCCTGCAAATAGAAGAATGAGATGTATTTTTACTCCAACTGATTTTTACCGAACCGATGCAGGTAATCCAGTAGCGGGTGTAGCAGCGTCAACAAAATTTACTAGCGGAGGCGACTACTATCCATGCTGGGTTTTTGATAGCGATGTGAGGGGAGCATATGAAGCAGGGTCACACGAAATCGGGCATACACTGTGGCTCAACCATCATGGCTTATATGCACAAGAATCCCATCTGGGAACAACAGAATGGGGTCCTATAATGGGACATGGAGAATTCTCCCGTTATTCACAGTGGAGCAAAGGTGACTATAGTGGCGCAACTAACCCTACTCAGGACGATCTTAATATTATAGCTACGAAGAACGGGTTCGGATACAGAACCGATGAGCCTGATAGAACTTTAACTCTTGACAATAATGGAAATATAGTTGGAAATAACAAAGGGGTTATTTCAACACGGGAGGATACTGATGCATACACATTTTTGTTCGATTATGAAACAGAACACGTCATTAAAATAAAAACGAATAATATTAAACCCAATCTTAATTTACAGGCAAGTATATACAGAAATGGTATTCTACTGACATCGTGGCAAGTATTATATGGAGAAATTTACCAGTCTTATACACAGCAGGCAGGAAATGTGTATACTATTGTTCTTGAAGGCATTGGTGACCCTGCCAATTATACAGATTATGGTTCATTAGGATATTATACTATTACAGGTACAATCAAGAAAACATGTACACAGTATGAAGTAAATGATACAAAAGCACAGGCTGTAATTATAAATCCCAATAAGTCTATATACGGGAAAATACGTACTGCTTCTGATGTGGACTGGTATAAAATAACCACAACATCTGCCGAACCTAATATCCAGTTTAACCTGACAGATCTTGTTCGGGATTATGATATGGAATTGTACAATAAATACGGAGCTCTTATAAACTACTCCTACAATAGTAATGCAAGTGCTGAAAGTATTATTTGGGAATCTGCGGTTCCGGAAGATTACTATGTAAAAATAAATGGTTATTCGGGAGCATACGGAGAAGAATGTTACAGGTTCACGTCAAAAACTATGCAATGCTATGATAGTGAAACCAGCAACACAATGCAGAGAGCATTACCTATCCCTGTTAATACTGACAAATTTGCCACTTTAGTTAACAGCGCAGATGAAGACTGGTTTAAATTCAGCAATTCCAGCGCAAATCCTAATATTCAGGTCTTATTGGCTTATTTATTAGAGGACCACAATCTGGAACTTTATAATAGTGCCGGCACTAAAATTGGTTCTTCTTATTCTAGTTCATCGTATCATCAACAAATAAACTATAATACTTCCCTTGTTGGCAATTATTATATCAAAGTAAGTAGATTCAGCGGTAGTTTTATAGGTCGATGTTATAGAATTACCGCCTATACAAGCAGCACAGCTTTAAGAAGAGAAGTGGAAGTACAGTATGTTGAACAAATAACTTCAAATAATTCTGTGATTACCTATCCAAATCCTGCAAAAACAGATCAACAGTTAATTGTTGAAAGGAGTATTTCTTCTGATTTGCCGGTTGTATTAAAAATTGTAAACATGGAAGGACGTGTTGTTTTTGACAAAACAGTACTTTTTGAGAATAATAAGGCTACTATAGAGCTGGAAAGAATTGTAGCAGGTGTTTATATTTTAGAATTGGAAGGTTTAGAAAGACAAAAACTTGTAATTTACTAACATCTCCCAAAAGTGGCTTTCTTATTGAGGTATTCGTTACAAACAGGCGAAAACGGCGTTAGTGAAAATTTCATTATAATTTCTTATAAGCTAACTGTAATTTTCGGCTAAACACTGAAGAAACATTACTCAGAAGGCCAGATTTTAAAGCACTTTCAAAGATGATCCTCGCGCCTTAGAATTCAATATCCAAGGTTCATGCTCAGAAATAATGCTACAGTAAAGTCGTGGCGTTTTTCGTACTAACTTTTAATTTACCCCCTTGATGGTAAAAACTTTGGTTTCCCTTTCCATGCAGGTGTGTAGAATGCTCATCACTTCCATCAGGTTCCTGCCGAGCCTGGATAGTTCAGTTACAATCAGGATATCGTCTTTGGACAATTTA
>JACMRH010000397.1 GCA_014376535.1 Cytophagales bacterium
CATGGCCAACAAAACCTTGAAAGACAATATTATTGAGATATCTAAATTTATAGATTCTATAAATGAAGACGTTGAAGCAATGATTGAAGAAAGGAAAGTGGCAAATGCCATGGAAGATGCAAAAGCCAGGGCAATTGCTTACTGTGAGAAAGTAAAACCTTATTTTGATAAAATCCGCTATTGCGTAGACAAATTAGAATTAATGGTTTCTGATGAAGCTTGGCCTCTACCTAAATACAGAGAAATGCTTTTCATTAGATAATTTTACTTTTAATTAATTATTTAAAAGCCCAGATAAATTTCTGGGCTTTTTTTGTTTCTGCTAAATCATGTATTTATAAATTTTGATCGACTAGACTATGTCTATTAACCTGATGTGTAAAAAGACTTTTTTTAAAACGTTAACTATTAAAGCACTATAAAGTATTGGAAAGAAGATAGCCCAATAAAATTCGTTGGTGTGCGATAAGGAAAAACGTATTTAGATAAAGGTGTATTACTATATGCAGCCCCATGAAAAGCAGGGGAATTATACATATTAAAGTTCTATGTCAGGTGTTGAAGATCTGCCTTAGAATTATGCTCATATAACTTATCACCTGGAGCAAGAGGTGATCACGTATTTCTAACGATAACCACGAACAATATTGCAAAAGAAGAGATCAATAAACATTCAGATGCAAACTGGTTGCTAGTTATACATACGTTAGAAGAAATTATAGCAAATTAGGCTCAAAAAAAACAAATATAATTCTAATTGTAAGGAAAGCTAAGTCTACATTTTTGACACCATAATCAAAATAAATCTCTTTGATAAATAATATGATTCATTTTTATGTTATAATATTACTATTTATATACTTTTTTATAATTTTTAAAGTATTTTGACAACTATTTTTTATTACGTAAGTAATTATATATTATTGTATCATATACATACGTATACAACCTTAATCTTAAATAAAATGAAAAGAAAACTTCTACTTGGCTCTTTAGTATTGCTATCGGTTTTTTCAACCGACTCGCTTGCCGGAGAATTTCCTCTCAGAGGTGGAAAGTCAAAAAGGAAATCTAAGCCCAATTTATTAAGGGAAATTCCGTATCAAATGGAGGACAGCACCAAGGCAGATTCTGTCTATTCTCCACAGGAATTTAAGCCCAGTATTCAAGTAGGGTCCATAGTTCATATGATGGCATCTTACTCTCAGGTAGGCTATCCGGGTTCATCACCCTCAACAAATGGAAAACCGGAAGATTGGGTAAGAGGCGCAATGCTTTATCGTGCAAGGATTATGGTTGGTGGGCAACTATCAAGAAAAGGAAGCTTTTTCCTTGAAACAGAATTACCTAAACCGGTTGGATCAACACCTGGTGGAAAAAATGAACAATCAGGATTGATCATGCTTGATTGCCAGTATGAGCATAAATTCTCTGAAGCATTCCAGGTTATTTCAGGAGCACAATTAGTGTCAGGAAATCGAAACGGACTTCAGGGAGCTGCTTCATTGATGGCAAATGACTTTACCTTTTATCAATATGCATACAATACTTTTGCATTTAATCCTGTTGGTCAGCCCTTAAGAAGCAACTTCGGACGGGACGTGGGGGTCAACACGAGAGGTTTATTGTTAAAAGGTAAACTTGAATACAGGTTAGGAGTATTTCTTGGAAGAGGGTTGAACGGAAATGATCCTTTGAGAACTGTTGGCAGATTAGTTTATAATTTTCTGGATGCAGATAAGAACTTTTATTATTCCGGAACAAACCTTGGCAAAGGCAAAACCATTTCGTTGGGGCTAGGTGTTGATGGACAAGCAAATTATATAAACGTCGGTCCGGACTTATTCATAGATCTACCGGTTGGCCCAGGCTCGATCACTTTAAACACAGCTTTCCAATACGTTTCAGGGGGAACAGATACAGTTTCTAAGTTTTCATACACAAGGTTGATTCCAAATTCTACAATTCAATTTGGTGAGTTAGGTTATTATATCAATTCCCTGAAAATACAACCCTGGATACGTTATGAGAATTTTACTTCGGCAGCTGTAACAGAACAAACTAGTGGAGTTCCTACTGCATTGTTTGATAAAACACATTCTTCAACAGTGTTTGGCGGAGGATTGAACTACTTCTTTAATGGGTATGGGACAAACCTGCGACTTTCTTATGTAACCAAAACTGCAACTACACCTTCAGCCACTGTTCCTTTCGAAACTGAAACAAAAGCATATGGTCAGGCTTGGTTACAACTTCAGTTCTTCTTCTTTTAAAATATTTAAATTATACAAGATGGTATTTTCTGAACTTTTAATTGCACCGATTGTCATTGGAATGAGCCATTCTATCGAGACAGATCATGTTTTGGCACTTGGAAACCTAATGGAGATGAAAAAAAGCAATGCTTTTCAGCAAGCTTACAAAGGTGCAAGCTGGGGGCTAGGACATACAATTTCTGTAGCAATTGGAGTATTATTGATAGAAATTCTGAAAAATTTGCGGGTTTTTCAAGAAGAATTACCTCTTGAAGTCTTTGCTGGGATACTTCTCGTATTGATAGGATCTGTGAAAATATGGAGGTGGATATTTCAATCTTCTATTTCCACTGAACATAAAAAAAAGGACTTTTTTCATATTGGCTTAGTTCATGGCCTGGCAGGTAGCGGCACTATCGCTATCCTGCTTAGCGGCC
>JACMRH010000398.1 GCA_014376535.1 Cytophagales bacterium
AAGAAATTTGATATTTATATAGATGACCAAAAGTTAACCACATTGGATAATACAAGTAAGTGGAATCAATCTAGATTTATTATTGAAGAATATGCTATTCCGGAAGCTATGATTAAAAATAAAGATAAAATCAAAGTAAAATTTCAATCAACAGAAGGAGCTTCCACTAGTCCAATATATTACGTTAGGTTATTGAAAAGTGCATCAGCAAATTAAATCAATTAATTATTTCTCAAATGAGTACCATGAAGATTAGCAAAATCAAATCTATTTATACATCAAAAAGATTCTTAACAATAGCTCAAATTTTTCTTGTTTGTTTTATAGGTAAAGCTCAAGTTGTTAATTATGCTATTAACAGTCCAGATAATAAAATAAGTGTTTCTTGCAATCCAGTAGAATTAAATTACACTATTCAATTTGAAGGAGAAAAAGTTTTATCAAACTCTAAGTTAGGCTTAGTTAGAGAAGATGCAGATTTCTCTAAAGATATGAAACTGATGAAGGTGAGCGCATCTACAACAGTGAGCGATAGTTATGAAATGCTAAATGCTAAAAAGAAAAATATAAGCTATACAGCAAATAGAAGAGTATTTGAAACTATTAATAGTAGTGGACAGAAAATGAATATTATATTTCAGGTTTCAAATGATGGTGTTTCTTTTAGATATGAGTTTCCTGAACAATCTAAAGAACTGAAAAAAATTGTATCTGAGGCTACTAGTTTTCATTTTAATGAAGGAACAAGAGCATGGATGCAACCTAAAACAGAATCACAATCTGGTTTTGAGCACACAAATCCTTCTTATGAAGCTCATTATATGATAGATATTCCGGTAGGTACGCCTTCCAATAGCACTAATGGATGGGTTTATCCAGCATTGTTTAAGTATAAAAACAGCTGGCTATTAATTACAGAAGCAGCACTTGGTAAAACTTATTGCGGCACAGCTTTACAGCAGTATTCTCCAAATAATGAATATAAAATTAATTTCCCTCAAGCTGCAGAAACAATAAAAAACCAAGCGTTATATCCAGAGTCTACACTTCCATGGAAAACACCTTGGAGAATAATTGCTGTTGGAAGTTTAAAAACAGTAATGGAATCTACGCTTGGAACCGACTTGGCTAAACCAGCTGTAAAAATGGATTCGGATTTTATTGTTCTTGGAAAGTCTTCGTGGAGTTGGGTGTTAGAAAAAGATAATGCGACTATTTATCCCGTACAGAAAAAATACATTGACTATGCTGCAGAAATGAACTGGAACTACTGTTTAATTGATGCTAATTGGGATCAAACTATTGGGTATGATTCTGTTAAGATTTTAGCAGATTATGCTAAAACCAAGAACGTTGGAGTGCTACTTTGGTATAATTCTGCAGGAGATTGGAACACTGTAAACTTCACTCCAAAGAGCAAATTAATTACTCATGAAAGTAGAGTAAAAGAGTTTTCTAAGTTACAAAAGATGGGTATTAAAGGTATTAAAATAGATTTCTTTGGTGGCGATGGACAATCATTTATCAACTACTATCAAGATATATTAGAAGACGCTGCAACTTATCATCTATTGGTTAATTTTCACGGGGCCACTTTACCAAGAGGTTTACAAAGAACCTATCCAAATTTAATGACTACAGAGGCGATTTTTGGATATGAGATGATCACTTTTAGTCAAGATGCTGCTAATAAAGCACCTCAACATTCTGTTATGAGTGCAATGGTAAGGAATATTTATGATCCAATGGATTTTACGCCAATGTGCCTATATCAAATACCTGGGATAAAAAGAATTTCTACTCCAGCTTTTGAACTGGCAACTTCTGTGGCTTTTTTATCGGGTATTCAACATTTTGCTGAAACACCAAATGGAATGTCTCATGTCCCAGCACAAGTAAAGGAGTTTTTAAAAAATTTACCAAATTCTTGGGATGATGTAAGATTTATAGACGGTTATCCCGGAGAGTTTTATGTAATAGCTAGAAAATCAGGCGATAAATGGTATTTGGCTGGAATAAATGGGCAAAACGAAAATAAAAAAATCACTATGGACCTCTCTTTTATTAAAAATAAACAAGGTGTTATGATTACATCAGGCTCAGCTGCAGCCGGAGAAGTTCTATTATCAACAAAGACAACTAAAGTCCCAGAAGACGGTAAAGTAGAAATTACGCTTGGGGCAAATGATGGTTTTACAGCAGTTTTTGAATAATAGGTAAAAGCATTTTGACGCACATTTACTTAAACACATAAATAATGAAGAAAGTTATTATCTGTATATTTTGTATGATTAATTTATCGATCACAAATAAATTAATTGCACAGCAAAATAATAAGCTGACTAATCCGCTAATCTTTGCGGATGTTCCTGATATGTCTATGATTAGGGTTGGAGATACTTATTACATGAGTAGTACCACTATGCACATGAATCCTGGAGTTCCAATCATGAAATCCAAAGATTTATCTAATTGGATATTGGTTAATTACGCTTATGACACACTTGGAAATAACGAGGCTTTAGATCTTGAGAATGGAAAAAATGCTTATGGAAAAGGATCTTGGGCGAGTTGTATTCGTTATCATAATGGACTTTACTATGTAAGTACATTCTCTTCTACCACAGGAAAAACCTATATTTTCTCTACCAATAATATCGAAAAAGGACCATGGAAAACAGTTTCTTTTAGTCCCAGCTATCATGATCATTCTTTGTTTTTTGATGATGATGGGAGGGTTTATCTCATATATGGTGGTGGTAAAATCAGAATGATAGAGTTGAATGCTGATGTTTCTGGAATCAAACCGGGAGCTATAGAAAAAGTTATTATAGAAAATGCCAATACACCTTCTGGAGATAATGGGGGCCTAAATGCAGAAGGTTCTCAATTATTTAAAGTGAAAGGAAAATATTACCTATTTAATATTTCTTGGCCTAGGGGTGGAATGCGTACAGTTCTAATTCATAGAGCTGACAATATCAATGGGCCTTATGAAGGTAGAATTGGTTTTCAAGATATGGGTGTCGCTCAAGGAGGATTAATTGATATGCCAGACGGAACCTGGTTTGCCTATTTATTTAGAGATTACGGTGCTGTGGGTAGAATTCCTTACCTAGTTCCAGTTAAATGGGAGAATGGTTGGCCAGTTTTGGGAGTCGATGGAAAAGTTCCCGAAACATTAGATTTGCCAGCTAGCAAGGGATTGATTCCTGGATTAGTTGCTTCTGATGAGTTTGAAAGGAAAAATGGAGATCCGGCTTTACCGTTAGTATGGCAATGGAACCATAATCCTAATGA
>JACMRH010000399.1 GCA_014376535.1 Cytophagales bacterium
CCATTGCTGCCCACGAATGTGGCCATGCGGTACAACATGCCAAAGCGTATTCCATGTTGCAATTAAGATCAGCTTTGGTCCCTGTTGTAAATGTCAGTTCAACTGTTTTAGGATATTTGAATATGGCCTTGCTGTTTGGTGCAGGAGCCATTTTTTATGGAACAGGTGCGGTAAGTGAAACACTGCTTTTAATAATTATTGCTGCAAACCTTGGCCTGGCGGCTTTTTCATTGATTACTTTACCGGTTGAGTTTGATGCAAGCAATAGGGCACTTGCCTGGATGACAACGAAAGGTGTTGTTACCAGTCAGGAACATACAATGGCAAAAGATGCATTATTCTGGGCTGCCATGACCTATGTAGTAGCTGCAATTGGCTCTCTTGCTCAACTTCTTTATTGGGTTATGATTTTTATGGGTAGGAGAGACGATTAATTACTATAAAATTAAATATTTATAAAGGCCTGTGAGACTAAATCTTACAGGCCTTTTTGTTTCTTATATGATAAATAACAGAAATGATATAGTCAATTATTCACATAAATTCAATTGAAAAATAAGCCATTTATAAATACTATAGTCCAATTATTTATTTGATAGTTACAATTCTGAACAAATCCATATTAATTGCGTGTTACGTAAATACAATAAATTAATTGTGATGAGGGCGATTTTAATTAAAATATCTGTTGGGATAATTTCTTTGTTTTTATTTTCTATTGATAGTTTTTCACAAAACTTTACATCTACAGATTATAAAAAAGCACTATGGATGACAACCAGAATGTATGGTGGCCAAAGATCTGGTGCAAACAACTGGTTGCTTTACAATCATTTACCTTCAGGTGTAAATGCTTCATTAACTGGCATGGCCTTCATCAACGACCAGGATACTGATGGCTATGATCTTTCAGGAGGTTGGCATGACTGTGGTGACCATGTAAAATTCGGACAAACCGAATTTTACTCTGCATATATGCTTCTAAAAGCGTATTACGAATTCCCTACAGGATACGACGATTATTATTCTTATGATTATAAAGGGTATAAAGCCGGCAACGATTGGTCTTGGGAAGGTGCCAAACATGATCCAAATGGAATCCCAGATATAGTGGATGAAGTAAAGCATGCAACAGACTATTTTATAAAGTGCACAAGAAATTCTACCACTTTTTATTATCAGGTCGGACAAGGCGATCCTGACCATGCATTATGGGTGACGGCTGTTAAAATGCAGACTGTTGCCAAAGCATCAGGTGGTGATATAAGAACAGTATATAAAAACCCGGCTGATGCTTCAATGGCATCTTTTTGTGGCGCAACACTTGCCTTGATGTCGAAGATTTATAGAAAATTCGATCCTGCATATGCTGACTTGTGCCTGGTTCATGCTAAGTATGCTTACGATTATGCCAAGGCACATCCGGGAGTAGTGGGTGCGGGTGATGGAGGTTTTTATGGAGCCAATGACAACTGGAAGGATGATTATGCAGATATGTGTGCTGAACTTTTTTGGGCCACCGGAAATGTAGTCTACAAAAATGAAGCTTTAGCGTTTTCAATCGCGAGTGCACCAGGACAAGGAGGCGATATCTATGGAAAGGGCTATGGTTTTGATTATTCCAATAATGGAGATATTGCTATTTATAATCTTGCTCTTTTGGGTAAAACCAATGCACAGTCAACTTTGGATGCCATTGTTAAAAATTACTATTTAGGAAATGTGCAGCCTGATGGACAGTTTGCAGGTGGAAATACTGGCTGGGGTCCGCTTCGCTACAATGCCAACTCTGCCTTAATTGTAGCATTCTGGCAGAAACTTTATGGAACTACTGCTACCCCCCATAAATTCATTTATGACAACATAGACTACATACTTGGTAAAAATGCTAATAATCAATCTTTTATAGTAGGGTTTGGAACTAAACCTGTCAAATATCCCCATCATAGAAATGTTTATTTAAGAGACGATAATCCCAGCGATGCTGTAAAAAGGACATTAACTATACCTATTAAGAATCAACAATTTGGACTAATGGTTGGTGGTACCAGGACTCCCGGAACGTATAGTGATGACCTTGTTAATTATCAGCATACGGAAGGTGGTTTAGATTATAATGCCTGTCTGGTAGGTGTGCTTGCATTTATTAATTCAAAATTGGCACCGGTTGATACTGGTAAATTTGGTAATCCAACACCTGATTTAGGACCTAGCCAATCTATTTGCGGTTTAACACAGATAATACTTGATTCAAAAATTCCTGCGGATGGTAAAAAAACATATACCTGGCTAAAAGATGGTGCAATCGTTCAGGCTGCCTCTACTTCTGCAAAGACGTACAAGGTTACACAAGCTGGAAAATACACATGTAAACTCGATTCTGCCGGAAAATGGTCAACTTCGTCTAGCGTAGATATTTTAGGTATTCTTCCTGATGTAGCATTAGGTGCAACACAGGAATTATGCAGCCCGGCATTTGTTACCTTAAATGCGACAGCAACAGGCAGCGGTATAACATATCAATGGTCTAAAAATGGCTCCATAATAAAAAATGCCACTTCTATAAGCTACACTATTTATACGGCTGGAACATACAGGGCAATAATTAATGCAACCGGATGCCAGTCTAAATATGGTGAGGTTGTTATAACATCCAAATTGCCAGCTGTTAGAAATGATACGCTTTGTAAAGCGGGGCAGGCAAGCCTTGCAATATTGGGAGCAGGTGGTCCATTTGAATGGTACGATGTAATTACTGGTGGAACTTTATTGTCAACCGGGGCAAATTACAATCCTACTATTTCTGCTTCCAAAACTTATTATGTAAAGGATGCGAGTTCGGTTTCAGTTACTGCCGGACCATCCAGTACCAATAATCCATTGTCAGGGCCTCAGAATGGTGGTGCAGTTGGGATCAGGTTTATTGCTGCTAAATCATTTAACATAACACAAATGAAAATCCTGCCTTATGTTTATAGCTGCAACGCTACTGATAAGGTTTCTTTTCAGGTACAGTTAAAACAAAACGGTACTATTTTGGCCACTTATACATCAGATGCAGTTGCTTGTGCAGGAACTCAATCTGGTACTCCTTTTAATACATTTTACACCATCAACTTTGCAGTACCAATAAATGTACCTTCTTCTGGTAATTATGAACTAATACCTACTACAACAGGAAATACTGTGGCCTGGTTTGGAAGTGGAGCTAATTTTACTTCTTTCGACGCAGTAGGTGTGATGGACATTACAGATGATACCCGGGACGATGCTGCAAATTCTTTTCCAGGAATATTCGATATTAAATTACAGGCAGGTTCAACATGCGATAGAATTCCGGTTTTTGCCTTAATTGACCAAAATCGTCCTTGTCCCATTACTACTGGTTTTGAAGAAGAACTTACGGTAGAGCAAGAACTTTCAGTTTATCCCAATCCATCTTCTCACGGATTCACTTTAAAGGCAAAACCAGGTATCTCTTCCAGGGTGTATGACGAACTTGGAAGGATAGTAAAAGACATTAATGCTGGTGATAACCAGATTTTTGGAGCAGATTTTGTTGCTGGAATTTACCATGTTATCATATACGAAAACGGCAAAAGATTAAAAACTATCAACATTGTAAAAGAATAATTCCTCTTGATTCTTAAGTGATAATGGCCTGGATATTCGGGCCATTATTATTTCTGATTTTCAATGAAGCCAGCATTCCATCAGTCAAGCCTATTTTTGGAGCGTACATAATTTTTGAACCTATAGCTCCCATTACGGCAAGATAAATTTTTGAAGATGGTAAAATCACATCTGCTCTATCCGGATTCAACTTTAATATATGTATTCGGTCTTCAGTTGAGTATTGAGAAATTTTACCAGTAATAACCAGGATTTGATTTATAGAAATAGGGTCAGCTTCATTAACGCCAGTCATTTGATGAATTTTGCCAATGTTGCCACCCGTACCAATTGTAGTTACATTTTGTTCATTTTTTAACTCATTTTTTAGCCAGTCATTTAAACTCTTCCATTCATTTTCAATATTTTCATTCATCAACATTCTGACGGCCCCAATTCTGAACGATTTTGAAGCGGTTTTAACTCTGTGTTTAAAAACATTAATTTCGGTACTTCCCCCACCTACATCCACATGTACCCAGGTGCCATCGCTTAGATATTTTTGTAATCCAAAATTTGTTAGTTCTGCCTCCTTAGCTCCATCTATTATTTCAATATTAAAATTGGTTTTTGATTTAATAGTATTTACAACCATCAAACCGTTGGTAGATTCTCTCATAGCAGAAGTAGCACAACATAAATAATTACTTACTTTGAAGATTTCAAACAGATAAATTAAAGATTGAGCGAGTTTCTCTAGTTTATCAATCTTTTCAGCACTTATTTCTCCAATGCTAAATACATCTTCTCCTAATCTTAAAGGTACCCTTATGTATTCCAGTGTCTTGAACTCATCTTTGTTTTCTGTGGTTAATAAATTTGAGATATGGACCCTGATGGCATTGGACCCGATATCTACAGCCGCCATTGTTTGCATGGTTTCTTTTTAAGATTGGAAAATAATCATATTGGAGCGTTATTTGGCTTTTAGTTAGATTAAATACTTAGTTAATAAATTTATTGGACATGAGCATTACAAAACCATTGATTACTGATCTTTTAAAAGATAGAATTCTTGTACTGGATGGTGCCATGGGAACAATGATTCAACGTTATAAATTAGAAGAGAAAGATTTTCGTAATGAGGCATTGAAGGACCATCCACATCCTTTGCAAGGAAATAATGACCTTTTGGCTTTAACCAGGCCTGAAATACTTCGGGAAATACACGAACAATATTTTGAGGCTGGAGCCGACATCATTGAAACTAATACATTTAGCGGAACAACTATTGCCCAAGCTGATTATTATATTGAACACCTGGTAGATGATATTAATTATTTGTCAGCCAAAATTGCAAAAGAAGTAGCAGACGAATTTACTTTGAGAGAGCCTCATAAACCACGTTATGTTGCTGGTGCTTTAGGTCCAACAAATAAGACAGCTTCACTTTCACCTGATGTGAACGACCCGGGATACCGTGCGATAACTTTTGACGAGTTAGTAGTTGCCTTCAAACAGCAAATTAAAGGTTTGATTTCTGGGGGAGTAGATGTTCTATTGTTCGAAACAATAATAGATACCTTAAATGCAAAGGCTGCCTTATTCGCGGCAGAAGAGTATTTTGAAGAAATAGGATATCGTATTCCAGTCATGGTGTCTGGTACTATAACGGACCAATCAGGACGGACTCTTTCAGGACAAACAACCGAGGCATTCCTTATTTCAATTTCACATATCCCTTTATTGAGTGTTGGTTTGAATTGTGCATTGGGTGCTTCAGCTTTACGTCCATACCTTCAGGTACTGGCAGATAAATCTGAATTTTTTGTGAGTGCATACCCAAATGCAGGCCTACCTAACGAATTTGGACATTATGACCAAACACCAAATGAAATGGCAGCACAAATGGAGGTATTTCTTAAAGAAGGTTTGACCAATATAGTTGGAGGATGCTGTGGGACAACCCCAGATCATATCAGGGCAATTGCAGAAGTGGCCAAAAAATATAAGCCCAGGATGGTAGGTGAATTAGTGTAATTTGGAATGAAATGATTTTATAGTTTTTAAATTTTTTCATGGCTTATTTTTTTTAGAAAAGCCATTTAATTAATCATTTTTAATCAGCTCTAATAAAAACAACATGCAAAATCTAAAATTTACTCAATTTGCTTATTTGATCCTGGCGTCATGCCTTTTTTTGGGTACTTGTAAAAAGAAAGAAAAGGATCCAGAGCCGGCAGTAGTTGTTGAACCAAAGGCGCCTCCCGTTCCGATTCCTGTATTTCAGGGTAATTTTTCAAATATGATCAATGACACTGTACGGATAAGTATGGAAAAAAACCTTGTAAACTCGGCATATGGCGGAAACAGTAAAGTTGGTTATATAGTTGATAAAACAAACCTGGAAAATATGTTTTATAATCTAAACGATGTTTGGTCAAATCCCAACTTGCGCAACAAACCTTCTATTAAAATTTCTGAGGGAGTGAATCCAACTTCTGCCGCTTTTAAAGACTCTTTAGTATCTTATTTTACAAGAATATCAAACGCAAGCAAATCGACCACCACAGCTTCTGATGGCCAGGCAGGTGTGTTAAAATATCAGTCAAGTGCTTATGGTAAGTTATTTGATGCAAGAGGCTTCGCAGTTGACGAACTTATTGAAAAGGGATTAATGGGTTCTGTGCAATTATATCAGATGTGCGCTGTTTTATTGACTGATGCTAAACTTACAACCAGCGATAAAACCTTAAACTCAACAAACTGGGACTATGCATATGCGCAACTAGGGATCCCTTTAGATTATGGGAACAAAGATTATTATTATAGTATCCCACTTTGGGGAAAATACCTTAAAGTGAATGACCAGAAGCTTGGCAGCGTTTCAAAAATACTATATGCTTTTGTAGAAGGACGAAAAGGTATAATGGATGGAGATAACTCAAAAGTAATGGCAAATGCAACCATAATCAAAAATGAAATGGAAAATGTAACAGCTGGTATGGTACTTACAAGCTTATACAATGCAAGATATTACAATGACAAGAGTGCATTAGCTGAAAGAAACAGAGCTTTAACGGAGGTCTTAGGATTTTTACATATTCTACAAAATCATCCGACAAAAAAAATATCGGACACACAATTGCAAGGCTTGATTAATAAATTGAATATCAACAACTGGACAATTTCTATGAGTACAGTAGATGCAATTGTTTCTGAATTTAAAAGTGTTTATCCAAATATTAATACCTCAACGTACATTGATCCGAATCTTAAATAGAAATTTTTAAAATTAGTTTACAAGCCTTATTTAGATTTTTTCTAAATAAGGCTTGTTTTTTTGGTACAGGTTTTCTTCTTTTGCATTCGTTATTTGTAAACATTCTAAATAAACTAAGATGCAAAGCTTAAAATTCACTAGTACCTTTTTTATCTTCATTTTTTCAGTCTCTCTTTTTTTCTCTTGTAAACCTAAAAAGCAGGATGATCCGGCTCCAGTCTATACAGGAGACGAAGTAATTTCCACACCTACAATTTATTCAGGTAACAAACAATATATGCATGATGCAGATATAAGATTAGTTATGTTTGAATCTCTTATAGAATATGCACAATCAGGAAATACTAAAGAAGTTTTTGTGGATAGTATAAAACTTAAAAATATGTTTTACAATACCTCAAGCCCATTTGATACAGCATACTTAAACACTTCAGGGTTAAATATTGCAGAAGCTGTTGATCCGGTTTACAAACCAGAAATTGAAAAGTTATTTGGCAGGTTATCGATAGCAAGTAAGTCACAGGTTGAAAGTGCTAATGGTGTAGCAGGCGTAAAACAAGCTACCACAACCTCGGCTTTCAAATTGTATGATGCCAATGGGATTGCAGTTTACGAACTGATAGAAAAACAATTAATGGGATCTCTACAACTTTATCAGATCTGTTCAGTTTTGTTAGCTGACAATAATTTGAAAAATCAATCTAAAGAAATTAGACTACAAACGTGGGACAAAGCTTTTGCCTACCTGGGAGTAACTCCGGACTTCATAAATTACAAAGTAACAAGGCC
>JACMRH010000400.1 GCA_014376535.1 Cytophagales bacterium
CTTCTTTATACAGAATACATCAAGGATAAATTAAGTGAAGAACACGTTCGGGATATCATTTTGAACGCTGTTGAGATTGAAAAAGAGTTTGTTACAGATGCACTTCCGGTTGACCTGATTGGAATGAATGCAGTTTTAATGGCTCAATATATAGAGTTTGTTGCTGACAGGCTTTTGGTAGCATTGGGAGGCAGCAAGTACTACAACGCAATAAATCCATTCGATTTTATGGAAATGATTTCATTGCAGGGTAAAACCAATTTCTTTGAAAAAAGAGTGGCGGAGTACCAAAAGGCTGGCGTTATGGGCGAAAAAGATGGCAACCATACCTTTTCTTTAGAGGAAGATTTTTAGTAGGAAACTTAATTGAAAGGATTTTAGTTAAAAAAACTTATGATAGTATTAAAAAGGGACGGGCGCAGGGAAACCGTCAAATTCGACAAAATTACTGCCCGCTTAGAAAAATTAAGTTACGGACTTGATACACGTTTTGTGGTATCTGTTGATGTTGCCAAAAAGGTGATCAGCGGTATCTATGATGGAGTAAGTACAGAAGAATTAGATCATTTAGCTGCAGAAATTGCGGCTTCGATGACGACTAAACATCCTGATTATGCCATTTTAGCTGCAAGGATTGCCATTTCAAATCTTCACAAAACCACCAGTAAGTCTTTTTATAACACAATGAAAAGGCTTTACACGTATGTAGATCCTAAAACTGGTGAGAATGCTTCCCTTATCTCGAAAGAAGCTTTTGAAGTGATCAGAAAAAATGCTGAACTTCTTGATTCTTCTATAATATATGACAGAGATTTTGGATACGATTATTTCGGTTTCAAAACTCTTGAAAAATCTTACCTTCTGAAACTGGATGGTAAAGTAGTGGAACGCCCTCAACATCTGCTTATGCGTGTTGCAGTAGGTATTCACTTGCAGGATGTCGATTCAATAATTGAAACTTATACCTTATTGTCAGAAAGATGGTTTACCCATGCAACTCCGACATTATTTAACGCTGCTACACCAAAACCCCAGCTTTCATCTTGTTTTCTTTTGACAATGAAAGACGACAGTATTGACGGTATTTATGAGACCCTGAAACAAACTGCTAAGATTTCTCAATCTGCGGGTGGTATTGGTTTGTCTATTCACAATGTAAGGGCCACCGGTTCTTATATCAAAGGAACAAACGGAACATCAAACGGGATCATCCCGATGTTGCGTGTATTTAATGACACAGCACGTTATGTAGACCAGGGTGGTGGAAAACGCAAAGGCGCTTTCGCTATTTACCTTGAGCCATGGCATGCAGATGTTTTTGAGTTCCTTCAGATGAAAAAGAACCATGGTAAAGAAGAGTTGCGCGCCCGCGACCTTTTCTATGCCCTTTGGATACCTGACCTTTTCATGAAACGTGTTGAGGCAAACGATGTATGGTCTCTTTTCTGCCCGAACGAAGCACCGGGCTTGGCTGAGTGCCATGGTGATGAATTTGAAAAACTTTACGAAAAATACGAGAAGGAAGGCCGTTTCAGAAAGCAAGTACGTGCCCAGGATATCTGGTATGAAATACTGGAAGCACAAATAGAAACAGGTGTTCCTTACATGCTTTTCAAAGACCATGCGAACCGCAAGTCGAACCAGAAAAACCTTGGAACTATCAAGTCTTCGAATCTTTGTACTGAAATTATAGAGTACACTGCTCCTGATGAAGTGGCGGTTTGTAACCTTGCTTCTTTGGCCTTGCCTAAGTTTATTATTGATGGCAAGTTTGACCACCAGAAATTATATGAAGTAACGAAAGTGGTGACCAAAAACCTGAACAAGGTGATTGATGTAAACTACTATCCTGTAATAGAAGCAGAAAATAGCAATAAACGCCACAGACCAATTGGTTTAGGGATACAGGGATTAGCTGATGCATTTATTTTGCTGAGAATGCCTTTTGAGTCTGAAGAAGCACGGTTGCTCAATGAAGATATTTTTGAAACTATCTACTTTGCAGCCATGGAGGCTTCAATGGAGTTGTCAATGAAAGAAGGGCCTTATGCAACAATCAAAGGATCGCCAGTATCAAAAGGAATATTTCAGTTTGACATGTGGAACAAGACGCCACGCAGCAAACGTTGGGACTGGACTACATTAAAACAAGAAGTGAAGAAACATGGTGTGCGTAACTCTCTATTAGTTGCACCAATGCCAACAGCATCTACTTCTCAGATTTTAGGAAATAATGAGTGCTTTGAGCCTTATACTTCTAATATTTATACTAGACGTGTGCTTTCAGGTGAGTTTGTTGTAGTGAACAAACACTTACTGAAAGACCTTATTGAATTGAACTTGTGGAATGATAAGATGAAAAACAAGCTTATCGAAGCAAATGGATCTGTGCAAGGTATTGCAGAAGTTCCACAAAACCTGAAGGACCTTTACAAAACTGTCTGGGAAATTAAACAGAAAAGCTTGTTGGAAATGTCTGCTGACAGAGGAGCTTATATATGCCAGAGCCAGAGCTTAAATGTTCACATGCAGGATGCAAACTTTGGTAAACTAACGTCAATGCATTTTTATGCCTGGAAGTTAGGATTGAAAACTGGTATGTATTACCTAAGAACTAAAGCTGCGGCTGATGCAATTAAATTTACAGTTGAAAAACAAGCTGATGTAGCATTACAACCAATGGTGTTAAAAGAGCAGAACGCTTCTGATATGGCTTGTTCGCTTGACAATCCTGAGGCTTGCGAGGCTTGCGGAAGCTAAATTCGAAATTTCTATTGTTACTAAATCCCTGACAAATAAATTGTTAGGGATTTTTGTTTTGTAGCAAACCAATACTTTTTGTTGAAACTGATACCAGTCTAGCTGTTATGTAATTTTAGTTCTCCTTAAACAAGGTAATTATTTTAGATGTATATACTTTTATTGCATTTAAGGTTTTTTTACGATTTTTTTTTACGTAACATAATTACTTTCCATCATATTAACTTTTTGTAAGTCCATCGCCATTTTTTCTTTGTTTAACTGTTAATATTTAAAATTTAACAAAGGATAATTAATGACTCTATTCAATTTAATGACCGATAAAAAGAAGTAATCATACTAAAAATGTATGATTTAACAAATATAAAAACATACATAAATACATACTATTTCTCAACAAAATATTTATATATGAAAAATAACAGATCAAAAAAAATGTAAAAAGTTAAGGTTACTAATGTTTTATACATGAACATAAACTGTTTATAACAAACTTAAAAAAGGCTTTTGAGTATAATTACAAAACGCAATTATAAAATTCTAGAAAAACCACTTACAATGAAAATAATTAATTTCTCTACAAAATTGAATGCTCTTACCACCTTTGTTTATGCTGCCCTTATTGTATCTGGTGCAAGTTTTGGAGTTAAAGGAAGCCCTAATAGCCGGTTTTTATCCTCAAGGTTGCGTGGGCCCATAACATCATCTGGAGTATCAATATCATCCAGGAAAACTGAGGAAGGGCCTAATAGCAATTTAAGAACACAAGATATAGACCTTATCAGGTTTGTAGTTACAGATGGGATAGAATCTGACGAGACACTAGTTTATTTCATTGATGGAGGAACAGATACATTTGATCCTGATTATGATGCAAGAAAAATTTCTACCGGAGGATTGAATGTATCAACTCACTGCTATAAAGTTGGATTTGATATGGCAATAAATGGTATTTCTAACACCCTACCAACTTTGATCCCTATTAAAGTAGTTGCTAATAATACCAACATTTGTAAACTGGAAATTCCTGAATATGTGAACACGACAAACAGAAAACTATATGTTTACGACCTTACCCTGAATACTTACACCCTTATTGAAGAAGGTAAGTCCATAAATTTAGGAGGAAATCTTAATAAATGCCTGGGAAGGTTCTTTCTTACAAGTATCATTACTAACATTGTCACTGGTATCAGTTCTGCTCCGGTAACTAAAAGTAACTCTGCTATATCGCCAAATCCTTACAATTCAGGCCAGCTAAAAATAACCATAAGTGGCCAGGACCAAGGTATGGCAGATATTGAGATAGCTGACCTAAAGGGTGATATTTTAAAGGACTTTAGCCAATCTGGAACAATATCGGGGTCATATACTGAATTTGATATTGAAAGACAAGTTTTTGATCTTCCTGGTGGAAGTTATATTATTAAGGTGAAAGGCAAATCTTATTTTGCACAGCAAAAATTGATGATATCTAAATAATTGAGAATATAATTGAGTAAAAATTTTAAATTAGAACCGCTGGGAGTTTATCCCAGCGGTTTTTTTTGTTGTAAAGATTCCGTAAATGTGTATTCAAACTTGAAGTCAAACTCTTATGTTTTTACTCCTAATTCTAAGCTTTTTCGAATACAGAATCATACAGTTGTAATAGTCATCACATCCCTGAAAATCATTTTACATCAATTAACAAACAGATAATTATATATGACATAATATTACTCTATACAACTATAACTTATTAAAGACACCTTATAAATGTTCGCATTTTACACTATTGAAATTTTTTAAACACTTGAAATTTAAGTATTTATATATTGAATGGCATTTTTTTTATCAGTTTTCTTACATGTTGAAATTGTATTTACTCTATGTTTGATTAAAAACCTTAAACCTTTAGTTTTATTTACAAGTATATACAAGTAATTTTGCTGGGTAGCGTAAGTAAATTTTGATTTAAAC
>JACMRH010000401.1 GCA_014376535.1 Cytophagales bacterium
AAAAACAGTTATACTATTCATCCAGGTATTATAGAGTTCAAGGGTCAAAACTATCTTTTTTACCATAATGCGACGCTTACTTTAAATGGACAAGGTCCCGCACTAGGACGACGAAGTGTGTGTGTGGAATACCTTTGTTACAATGCAGATGGTACTATCAAACCAATAATTCAAACTGTTGCCGGTATAACTGTCGCTTCGCCTTGCCCGCCAAGTCCTGTTGTACAATCGCCGTTTAAAACGAATCCTTGGCCAATTCCTGGAAGGATAGAAGCAGAAGATTATGATATCGGTGGAGAAGGTGTTGCTTTTCACGAAGCTAACGCTAGTGGCAATCAAGGCCTTGCAACCTATCGGAATGACGAGGTGGATATTGAAACAACCAAAGATGTAGATGGATCCTACAATTTGAGTTATGTACTGAACATTGAATGGGTGGAATATTCAGTTAACGTTAGTGCAGCTGGGAAATATGACTTATCTCTTAGAGTGGCAACTGACGCAGCAGGTAAAACCATGCATGCTGAAATTGATGGTCAAAATATAACAGGAGCCATTACTATTCCCAACACAGGAGGCTACCAGACCTGGCAGACGGTGACTGTACCAAATCTTTCACTAACTATCGGAAAACATACACTCAGGCTGGCTTTTGACGCAGATTACTTCAATCTCAATTATGTCAGATTTGACAAATCAACTGTTACATCTATTCAGGATGAAACCGATGGTGCTACAACAGACAGGGCCTACCCCAACCCGTTTGAAAATACCATTACACTAAACTTTAAGAGTGTATACAGTTACAAAATCGTGGACCTTTCCGGCAAACTATTATTGCATGGTGTAGCCTCAGGTCCATCAGAAGTGGGTGGTGATTTGCAACCTGGTATATACCTGCTTCAGGTAATAAGTGAAGAGAAAAATTACGTCTCTAAAATCAACAAAAAATAAGGATATGAGACAAAGTTTTTTTTCAAATATGTCTTCGATAAGTTCTGCTGTAATGAAAATAAAGAGTGCACTAATCCTTACTGCTTTTATTTGGGCTGGGATAAGCACGAGAAGTACAGCACAAGTTTCAACCAACCAGTTTAAAGGAGTAAACTGGGCCGACCCAAGAGACAATTTTCAATCCGGCGTGATCTATATTTCAGGACTGTCTTCCACAGATACGTATGCTTCGGCATCGGTGGTGGCCGAAAGAGTTGTCGGACAATTCGTTTCAAAATTGGGATCGAACAGTGTAAGATTGCCCATCAACGAAGCTACTGTTTCCACCTATTGGAATACCTATACCGGAGCGATAGATATGGCCCTTACCAAAGGAAAGGTGATTTTATGCTATTGGGACCGATTTAGTGGCGCCAACCCATTGGATATGAATGCTTTTTATGCCATGTGGAAAAAGGTCGTTGACAAATATGGCAGCAACCCCAATTGTTACTTTGAAGTGTACAATGAACCAAGTGGTTTTACCAAGGCAAACTTGTTGAGTATGTACGCCACCTGGTTAAGCAATAATCCTAACATTCCCCATAACCGGATTATTCTGGACGGTTCAGGCCTGGCGATGAATGTGCCCGATGTGGGTTCTGATCCCAGGTTTAGTAAATGTCTGCTTGCCGTGCACGACTATTCCTTCTTTGCAGGTTATACTACTGAACAGGAATGGAGAAATCACCTTAAGAGCTTTGTTGGCGCCTATGCGAACAGAACAGTTATGACTGAATTTGGTGCCCCAATGAAGCCAGGGTCAAAAAACGGGATCAATTATGGTGTTCAGGATTACAACAGCCCTCCCGGAACCTACTTTGTAGCTTACCTGCGGGGAATGACCAGCCAGTTGAGAGAGTGGAACATGGGAAGCTTCTATTGGCCGGGTCTTCGCGACAATGACTGGTACAGTTTGACCACAAGAACCGGTTCGGGTGCGAGCATCTCGCTCACCCTAAACAATCAATCGGGTCTGGACAGAGTACATTATGCCTGGGGAGGTGTGGATAAACCACGAGGACCTTACAAAGGAACACCTCACGCTATTCCAGGAACTATCCAACTAGAGGAATTTGATGAAGGAGGAAATGGAATTTCCTATTTTGACAACAGCCCCGGCAGTGAGGTAACTCCTGTAGTTAATTTCCGCATCACAGAAGATGTCGATATCCAAACATGTACTGACGCAGGTGGAGGATACAATGTTGGTTACACAAAAGCTGGAGAGTGGCTGGAATACACTGTAAATGTGACCACAGCTGGAAATTATGACGTTGCTTTCAGAATAGCTTGCAACGGTACAGGGCGTACTTTATCTCTTTCGATGAATGGTACAACTTTGGGAATTACCCTTGCCGTGCCTAATACTGGTGGGTGGCAAACATGGGGCACTTCAACCGTAAAAAACCTTCCTTTAAAAGCTGGTCAACAAGTACTTCGATTAACGGTTGGAACGGTCGATGATGTTAACCTGAACTACTTAAGCTTTTCCCCTTCTATAATTGCTGGACTGGAAAATGAGGAAGTATCAGGGATAGCACTTTATCCCAATCCATTTGAACATTCAGTTACCTTGAACTTTAAGAATGAATTTGATTTCAAGGTATTTGACCTGTCTGGCAGGCTCATGCTGCAAGGTGCAGCTTTCGGAGTTGTTTCTGTTGGAGAGGAATTGAAAAGAGGAGTGTATTTGCTTCAGATCGTCAATGACGGAAAATCTTATTTGTCCAAGATCTACAAAAAATAATTCAATCCCCGTGAGAAAACCTTCCTTGTTATTATTTGCACTCTTGGTTCTGGGTTTGAACCTTCCTATTCTGGCTCAAACGCCGGGTGATCTTACTTTGTGGTACAATAAAGACGCTGCAGATGTTTTCACTGATGCACTGCCAATAGGGAACGGACGTTTGGGAGGAATGGTCTATGGGATAGTAGCAAAAGATGTGATCGGCCTGAATGAAGGTACAGTCTGGAGCGGAAACCCTGGAAACAACAATAAACAAGGAGCTGCTAATTCTCTTGCCACTGCACGGAGCCAGCTTTTTGCAGGTAATTATGCAGGGGCCGATGCAACAGTTTCCAACATGATAGGCTCCGGGCAGGAAAGATTTATACCTGTCGGCAACCTGTACCTGAACTTTCCCGGGCATACTTCCACTAACTATTATAGGGAGCTTGATTTAAAAACTGCCATTGCTAAAACTACTTATACCTATAGCGGTGTGAACTTTACCCGCGAGTATTTTGCAAGCTATCCTGACCAGGTAATGGTCGTTCGCCTGACAGCCAATCAAACCGGAAAAATCTCATTTTCGGTGAACATGGATTCTCCTCAAACTCCTGTAACCACTTCAAATACAGGAAATAACATCCTTATGTTGAATGGGCAAGCAGATGCAATAAAATTTCAAAACCGTGTGAAGGTAGAAAATGAAGGAGGCACTGTTTCCGCCAATGGCAGCTCTATAACTGTAACAGGAGCAAATAGCGCCACTGTTTACCTGGCCATCGGTACAAATTTTAATTCTTACAATAACGTAAGTGGCGATCAGGTTGCCAGGTCTGCAAAATACATCAATGATATTGCAGGTAAAACTTATGCTCAGATTTTAAGTGCCCACCTGGCAGACTACCAGACATTATTCAACAGGGTCGACCTTAAATTAGGTACCCCAAATGCAAATTCAACACAAACTACCGACAAACGTGTGGCAGGTTTTGCTTCCTCGAACGACCCGGCCCTGGTTCGATTGCACTATCAATTCGGACGTTATTTGTTAATATCCTGTTCTAGAACAGGTAGCCAGCCAGCCAATTTACAAGGAGTCTGGAACAGAGAACAATACCCCTCATGGGGAAGTAAGTATACTACAAACATCAATTTTCAGATGAACTATTGGTTGGCTGAAACGGGAAATCTTCCCGAATGCGCAGCACCCATGATCGAAAAAACAAAATCTCTTGTTGGGCCCGGACAACAAACCGCAGTAACTCACTGGGGTGTGAATACGGGTTGGGTTTTACATCACAATACAGATTTATGGAACAGGACAGCCCCGATAGATGGGGCCTGGGGACATTGGCCGACTGGTGGAGCCTGGCTTTGCTATAACCTTTGGGAACATTATCAGTTTGGCAAAAACAATGCTTATTTGGCCGATGTATATCCAACAATGAAGGGCGCTGCCCAATTCTTTTTGAATAGCATGGTCACAGAACCTGTCAGTGGGAAAGGCTACCTGGTAACAAGCCCAAGTTCATCTCCTGAAATACAACATGGTGCATACTGGACTTGTTTTGGTCCAACCATGGATATTCAGATTATCCGAGATTTGTTTAATTCCACAGTAAAAGCATCAGAAATTTTAAACCTGGATGGTACTTTCCGTGCTCAGCTTAAAGCTGCTATTGCCAAACTTCCGCCACACAAAGTAGGAAAGTATGGACAACTTCAGGAATGGTTCGACGACTGGGACAACCCAAATGACAAGAACCGTCACATTTCACATTTGTATGGATTATATCCAAGCAATCAGATATCTGTAAGAGGTACTCCTGCTTTGTACAATGCTGCAAAAGTTACCCTTGCACAACGTGGCGATGATGCTACAGGCTGGTCCCTGGCATGGAAAATAAATTTCTGGGCAAGAATGGAAGATGGCAACCATGCTTATAAACTCATACAGCTACTATTAACGCCTGCCAAAACCTATAACAATCTCTTTGACGCTCATCCCCCTTTTCAGATTGATGGCAATTTCGGAGCAGTTTCAGGAATTAATGAAATGCTTTTGCAAAGCCAGAACAATGAATTGCAATTTTTACCATCGCTGCCTTCAATTTGGCCTACTGGTTACATCAAAGGATTAAGGGCCAGAAAAGGATTTATGGTTGACGAAATCACCTGGAACACTGGAAAACTTTCTCAGGCAAGTGTTACCTCACTTTTTGGTGATACGCTGCGGTTGAGATATGGAGCAATTACAAAAACCTATTTAACAAAAGCCGGAACAAAATATGTTTTCGATGCTTCACTGGATCTAAAATCTTCTACAATTACGGGCAACGAACTTCTGGAGGAGATAAGTGGAGTTAAAGTTTTCCCTAATCCATTTTCCGCCGGTGGCTTACAAATCAACAAGTCAGGAAGTTTTCAATACAAAATTACTGATATGAGCGGTGTAGTCATGGAACAAGGACAAGGTCAAAATCAACAATTAATTGGAACGCAATTGGGTTCTGGTATTTATTTTCTCACCCTTGAAATCGAAGGCGTGGTGACGACTTATAAGATAATAAGGCAATAATTAAATGGATGCCGTCACTCTAAGCGAAGGCATCCGTGAAGATATAGAACAAAGAATAGCCAAAAAATTTAAAACTATTAAGTTGTAACACAGCACAATATTAAAAGCGGTAAACAATTTTGTATTGCTGCTTTCATGTAGCATTCTTAGCCCGGTTTTAGCCGTTACCAATCAGTTTAGAGGGGTGAATTGGGCTGATTCCCGTGACAATTTTCAATCTGGTAACATTTATCTGTCTGGTCTTAATGCCACCGACACCTATTCTTCTGCTTCGGTTGTAGCAGACAGGATACTTGGGCAGTTTGTGACTAAGATGGGTACTAATAGTGTAAGAATGCCTATTAATGAACCTACTGTGGCAAATTACTGGAACACCTATACAGGTGCAATTGATATGGCACTTACCAAAGGGAAAGTCATATTATGTTTTTGGTCCAAAGTCCACGGTGTAAAACCAGATAATATGACAGCCTACTGGGCCATGTGGCAAAAGGTGACAGCCAAATATGGAAGCAACAGCAATTGTTATTTTGAAGTTTATAATGAGCCAAGCAGCTACAACAAAACAGATCTTAATAACCTGTATTACGAATGGCTCACAAGATACCCAAGCGTTCCTGATGGCAGAGTTATACTAGACGGAACAGGTTTGGCGATGAATGTGCCTGACGTAGGATCCGATACCAGGTTAAAAGATTGCTTGCTCGCTGTTCATGATTACTCTATGTGGGGCTTTTTTACAAGCGAGCAACAATGGAAAGACCACTTGAAAGGTGAAGTAGGTGCCTATGCCGACCGCACAGTAATGACCGAATTTGGATCACCCATGAGTCCAGGTACAAGAGACGGCATAAACTATGGCGTTCAGGATTACAATAGCCCCCCTGGTACCTATTTCGTTGCCTATTTAAGAGGTATGACCAGCCAGCTCAGAGAGTGGAAAATGGGTAGTTTCTATTGGATAGGTTTAAGAGATAACGACTGGTACAGTTTGACAACAAAAACAGGAACGGGTGCAAACATAAACCTCACTGTAACGAACCAATCAGGATTGGATCGCATAAAATACTCTTGGGGCGATTTACCAGCTACCGCCCCTGTAGTTACGCTTACGGCTCCTTTAAATAATGCTTCATTCACAGCTCCTGCAAGTCTTACTTTATCTGCTATTGCGTCAGATGCAGATGGCATAGTTTCAAAAGTTGAATTCTACAATGGAACAACCAAATTAGGGGAGGATATTACCATTCCATATACTTTTAACTGGACAAATGTGGTCTCGGGAAATTATAGTATCACTGCTAAGGCCACAGACAACACAGGACTCAGCACCTTGTCAAATATTATCTTGGTTAAAGTGAATGTTCCTCAAAGTCCTTTTAATGCAAGTGCCTTTGTCATTCCAGGTATTATTCAAGCCGAACAGTATGACTGGGGAGGCCAGGGCGTAGCGTATTACGAAGCAAATACAAATGGCAATCAGGGCCTTGCAAATTACCGAAATGATGAAGTAGATATAGAAGCAACTCAAGATGCAAATGGTGCTTATAATATAAGTTATGCACTTACCGGTGAGTGGCTGGAATACACCGTCAACGTGACTAGTGGCGGAATATATAGCCTTGACTTGCGTCTTGCATCCGATGGTGCTGGCAAAAAAATGCATTTGGAAATCGGCGGGGTGAACATCAGTGGTGCCATAACAGTACCCAATTCTGCTGGCTGGCAAACATGGGAAACAGTTACTGTCAATAACATAAACCTCACTTCCGGACAAAAAGTAATACGCATCGTATTTGATTCAGATTATATAAACTTCAACTGGCTGGAATTTAAGAAAATGATTCCTACTGGTCTGAAGGAAGAGAATTTAGCATCACCTGCTATTTTCCCCAATCCATTCTCAACTGACGGTTTACACATCAACAAAACAGGAAGTTTCCTTTACAAAATCACTGACTTAAGCGGTTCTCAGGTTGTTTCAGGTTCAGCTGAAAATCAAGAAACGATAGGATATGGACTTAACCCGGGAGTATATCTGCTTTTTGTTGAAGACGTTAAAGGCACTTTTTGTCAAAAAATTATAAAATACTAAAATGAAGAATTCGATGAATGTATTTTTGAAAATCAGAGTTGTAAGTTTTAGAACCTTGTTGTTTATACTTGTTGCCACTAAAGCAACAACTAGTATTGCCCAGGACAAATTATACCCCAACGAATTTCCTTTGGGTGATGTGAAATTAACAAACGGTCCTTTTAAAAGTGCGCAGGACCTGAATACAACCACCATTTTAAAATACAATATAGACAGGCTTTTGGCCCCTTACCGCAAAGAAGCAGGTCTTACACCAAAAGGAGAAAGCTTCGTTAACTGGATTGGCCTCGATGGGCATATCGGAGGACACTATCTTTCTGCTCTTGCCATGAATTATGCTGCCACAGGAAATGCAACCAGCAAGCAACGCATGGATTACATGGTTTCTGAGCTCTTGATTTGTCAGAATGCAAATGCTGGTGATGCAAACTTTGTAGGGTATGTAGGAGGAGTCCCTGACAGCAAAGCGATTTTTACGAGGTTTAAAAACAAAGACGCCTCAGTTTATTGGGCCGGCTGGGTGCCCTGGTACAATTTGCATAAAACATATGCGGGCTTACGCGATGCTTACGTGTACGGAGGAAATGCCACCGCCAAAAGCATTTTTCTTAAGTTTTGTGATTGGGCCATTGTGCTCTTGGCAGGTTATAATGATAGCAACATGGCCGGTTTGATGGGAAACGAGCATGGTGGGATGAACGAAATTTTTGTGGATGCCTACCAAATGACTAATGATGTCAAATACCTCACCATGGCTAAGAAATTTTCGCACAAGGACTTGCTGAACAACATGGCCAACCGGAACGATAATTTGGATGACAAACATGCAAATACTCAGGTGCCTAAGGCAGTGGGTTTTCAGCGAATTGCTGAGTTGGGCAATGATAATACTTACAGAGCAGCTGCAACTTTTTTCTGGGAAACAGTCACCGGCAAAAGAAGCTTGGCACTGGGAGGCAATAGTTTGAAAGAGTTTTTCCCAAAAGCTTCAGCTTGTGGTGGATATACTACTGAACGGGAAGGGCCGGAATCATGCAATTCAAATAATATGCTCAAGCTCACAGAAGGACTTTTTCGTATGAAGCCTGAAGCAAAATATGCCGATTATTTTGAACGCACCATATTCAACCATATCTTATCCACCCAGCACCCGACACATGGAGGGTATGTGTACTTCACTCCTGCCCGCCCTCGTCATTACAGGGTATATTCTGCGCCTAATTCCGCCATGTGGTGCTGTGTAGGAACAGGCATGGAAAATCATATGAAATATGGTCAGTTTGTTTATACCCGAAGAAACGATTCTCTTTATGTGAATTTGTTCGTAGCCTCAGAATTAAACTGGCGCGATAAAGGAGTAAGCTTGAAACAGGAGACTACTTTCCCTAATGAGGAACGTACGAAACTTACCATTACCGCTTCCTCCTCTGCTTTCAAGTTGTTTGTGCGGCATCCATCCTGGGTTCCTGCCAATAAATTGAAAGTGCTCGTTGGCACCGATACCCTGGCCCTTACTTCTCTGCCTTCTTCTTATGTTTACGTAAACAAAAATCTAAAGGCAGGCGATGTCGTTACGGTCTTGTTACCTATGCGGGCCACCACGGAACAGCTTATCAACGTACCAAATTATCTTGCTTTTATGTACGGGCCCATTTTGTTGGGTGCAAAAACCGGAACAGAAAGCCTTAACGGCCTTGTAGCTGACGATGGTCGGTGGGCACATATTGCTGGCGGTCCGCTTCAGGGACTGGATCAGGCACCTGTGGTGGTTAGCAATGTGGCTGCCGCTGCTTCAAAAGTGGTAAAGGTAAAAAATCAGCCTATGACATTTAAAGTACCCGTGCTTTTTAATGGAAAAACGGACTCCCTGACCCTGCAACCTTTCTACAAAATTCATGATGCCCGGTACATGATGTACTGGATCACTCTGACTTCAGACCAATATAAAAAGATCATGGATTCTCTGGCCCTGGCAGAAAATAAAAGCCTTCAGCTTGACCAGAGAACAGTAGATAAAGTTACCCCAGGACAGCAACAACCGGAAGTAGATCATTCAATGAAATCCTCAAACTCTACGAAAGGCACCAGTCAAAACGAATTCTATCGGGATGCAAACAATGGGTATTTTAGTTATAACCTGTTAACGAACAAGGAGACTAACCTGTCACTGATGGTTCGCTATTGGGGAAATGAAACAGGGTCCAGAACCTTTAACATAACTGTAGATGGTGTCAAACTTGTCACAGAGAATATCACAGGTAAATGGAACATAAACGATTTTGTGAATGTGGAGTATCCCTTACCAAACAGCATGGTCCAGGGAAAAGATTCTATCCGGGTAGCCTTTGTAGCTGCCATAAATAACACTGCAGGAGGTGTGTTTGATGTACGCATACTTCGCAAATCCAATTCGCCCGGAGAAATGGTCCTGAATGGAGAATTTGATCTGGGCACAACCAATTGGAATATCCAAAATTTCAGCGGAGCTGCCGGCACTATGAGTGTGGTCAATAACACGAATATGTCTGGCCCTAATGCATTAAAAGTTTGTCCCACCACACCCGGAACTATAGATTGGAACATCCAGTTACAGCAAAACACTCCCGTCACAGCTGGAAAAAGTTATGTAATGTCCTTTGATGCAAAAGCTGATGCAAACAGGAATATTACCGCGGCTGTTCAACAAAATCCAAGCCCTTATATTTTCCATTTACAACAAAGCCTTAGCCTTACGAATAGTACCAAAAGTTTCAGCTATACATTTACTCCCACCTTATCAGATCCCGATGCCAATATAAAGTTCTTTTTAGGCGCAAGTACAAGTTGCGTTTATATCGACAAGGTATCCCTGAAAGAATCGTTGGTAGTTACCGGAATGGAAGACGAGGATACAGAAAATTCCTTTTTGGTTTTCCCCAATCCGTTTGATGCTGCATTTATAATAGATGTGAAGGATGAGTACAATTATCAGTTGTTTGATGCATCTGGTAGTGAACTCATAAATGGAAAGGCTTCAGGGAGAACAACATTGGGACAGAACTTACAAAACGGTATTTATTTATTGGTTATCAGGAATGAAAAGGGCAGCAAGACCATCAAACTTCACAAACGATAGGCTGTCATATTCGGTTAAAACAGATGACAATAGGTTCAGATAGTTTTCCCATAAAAATGAAGAAGCTGTAAATCACAGCATCTAAAGTTTAATCTCTATTTCAAATATTAGTTTTCAAATTCTTAAAGAAGTGTATTAATCTTATTATACATTTTTCGTTTGAGGATAAGTTCTGCCCATTTGATTTCCACCAGGAAATTCCAGAAAAACACGTCTAATGGTTAAGTTATGACTTGAAACACAGGCAATCTGTAACTAGCATTTTATAGTGAGGCTCTCTGAGAATAACCATATTATTCTCCTTTTAAAGAATATTTAAAAAATCTGTTTACCCTTGTCGCCCTACGTTTGTAGGTAAGTTCTATATCAATCAGCCGCTAAAAGGCTGCTAACAGAATTGGTAAATCAATTAGTTGTAAAGAATTAGAAATTATGAGCATAAAAACTTTACTATTCAATTTGAAAATGTTTAGTGCAGGTACTTTACTTTGCCTGACTGCCCCCGTTTTTTCCCAGAATACAAATAGGCCACCTCTCATGGGTTGGGCGAGCTGGAACAATTTCTATGGGAATATCAGTGAGAACATTATCAAAGGCCAGGCAGATGCCATCGTTTCTTCAGGCTTGTCAGGTGCTGGTTATAAATACATCAACATTGACGATGGTTATTTTAAAAACCGTAATCCAGACGGTTCACTCGGGGTTGATGCTGCAAAATTCCCTAACGGTATGAAAGTAGTTGCGGACTATATACATTCTAAAGGATTAAAGGCGGGCATCTATACAGATGCTGGTTCTAATACTTGCGGCAGTCTTTTTGGTAATGATCCAAATGGTAAATCGTCTGGAATATACATGCATGATCAGGCCGATGCCACTTTGTTTTTCAAAACCTGGGGTTACGATTTTCTTAAAGTTGATTATTGCGGAGGCCGGGCGCAAGGCCTGGATGAGAAAACCCGGTACACTGCCATTAAAAATGCTATTCTAAATACCGGTAGAACTGATATCAACTACAATGTTTGTCGCTGGCAGTTCCCGGGCACCTGGGTTACTTCTCTTGCCGATTCATGGAGGATTGCAGATGATATAAATAATACCTGGGGAGCTGTAACAAGGATTATAGACGCAAATATTTACCTGGCCCCTTTTTGCAGCAAAGGCCATTACAACGATATGGACATGTTAGAGGTTGGCAGGGGTATGTCTGCCGAGGAGGACAAAAGCCATTTTAGTATGTGGTGCATCATGTCTTCTCCATTATTGTTAGGCAATGATCTGAGAACGGTCAACCAGCAAACAAAAAACATTGTAGGTAATACAGAAGTAATCGCAGTTAACCAGGACACTACTGGCTTACAAGCTCAAATTGTGACAGACAATGGTGCGGGCCTACAGGTTTTGGCCAAGAACTTAAACGGCCGACAAAGTACTGAACGAGCAGTTTTATTATTTAACAGAACAGCATCTGCTGCTATGATGACAGTAAAGTGGGCAGATTTAAACCTTGAAGGCTCTGCCACTGTGCGCGACCTGTGGACGAAAACAAATTTGGGAAGCAAAGCAACAGAGTATTCAGTATCTGTCCCATCACATGGAGTTGTCATGCTGAAAGTTGTAGGTACAAAAGCCAGGTTGCAGGAAACTTTTGAAGGAGAATATGCCTGGATCAACAATTTTAATTTAACCCAATACATCAACATTGTAGCCAATCAGGGAAGAGCCGTAGTAGATGCAGCATGTTCAGGAAGGGCAAAAGCAAGCTTCATTGGCAACAGAGCAGATAACTTCATGGAGTTTCGTAATGTATTTGCTTCTACCACAGGAAAATACAAACTCACACTCACCTTCCAAAGTGGCGAAAACAGAAGTGCAATCGTTAGCATTAATGGAAAAGATACGACGCTGGCCAATCTGAACTCAGGATCTTTTACAACTTTAAAAACCATCACTTTTCCTGTTAACCTTAACAAAGGAAATAACGTTATCAAAATTGGCAATGCAAGTGGATATGTACCGGATATCGACAAAATAAACATAGACCTGAACAAGTACAATATTATCACAGGTCTTGACGAAGAACCATCAGTTAGTGCGGTAGTCAAAATTCTACCCAATCCATTCGTGTCATCCTTTCAGATTGAAACAAATTCTCCATTGAAAAAAGCCGAATTATATACCTTGAGTGGGGTTTCCGTGGGTGCTTATGACCAATCAACTATTTTAACAGATAATTTAAAGCCAGGTGTGTATCTTTTGAAAATAACAACCGTAGAAGACATTCAATATCAAAGAATTGTGAAGGAAGGCTTTTGAGCCTTTTATCAATAAGACAATTTTTTTATGGAATAGTGATATTTATTTTGAAAAGGTGTTAACTATTTGAAAAGGTAGATTGTAGGTGGGTAGATTTTAACTAATTATTAAAAAACTAAAAGATGAGAAACAATTTACTCAAGCGGATCTGCCTCATAAGTATAATGGCGATTCAGATTTTTGTGTCAGGGCCTGCTAATGCCCAGCTGGCAAAGTGCAAAGGCAAATACTTTGGTAACATTATTTCAAATAGCGTTCAAAGCAATTACAACGGTCTATGGAATCAGATGACCATGGAAAATTCCTCCAAATGGCAAGCCACATCAAGTGCTGTAGGTGTCTATAATTTTAATGGTTCTGATATCGGATTTAACTGGGCCAAAACCAACGGTGGTTTATTCAAATATCATACTCTAATGTGGGGAGCCCAAACAGCAGGCTGGGTAGCAAATGCATCCTCAGCAACTATACAAGCTGAAATTCCGAAATACTTTAAAGCAGTCGCCGATCATTACGCACCTATGGGCGGTTTGAAATTAATCGATGTATTGAATGAACCTATTAATACCCCTGTAGCAGCAAATTTAAAAAACGCGCTTACAGCCGGCTACAAGGCAGAACCAGCAAATGCCGGAGATATTAACAATCAGTATGGTTGGGCAATATGGTGCTTTCAGCTTGCCAGAAAGAATTTTCCTACTGCGACTTTGTTAATCAATGAATTTAATATTGAAATGAATTGGAACAATTGCAGAGCTCCTTATATCGCTATGTCAAATGCAATTAAGAATGCTCCAAATCTTACAGATGGCAGGAAAAATCTGATTGACGGTATAGGACTTCAGGCTCATGGAATAGAAAGTTTAACAGGTGCAAATTTCAAGGCTTGCTTAGATGAAATCTGGACTAAAACTGGCCTTCCCTTGCATATCACAGAGTTTGATGCTACCGTTGGATCAGGTGAAGCTAAACAACAATCAGTATATTCTACGCTTATTCCTATAGCTTGGGAACATCCTCACGTTGCGGGTATTACACTTTGGGGTTTCATTGAAGGCCAAACATGGATAACTGGTTCAGGTCTTATAAATAATGGACAGGACCGTCCTGCCATGACATGGTTAAGATCATACTTTGCAGGAAGACCTAGCCTTCCTTGCTGTCCTGCACCAGCTCCATTCGCAGCCTGCAACGGAAGTACGCCTCCAACTGTTAGTTTCACTTCGCCTGCTGATAATTCTTCTTTTACACAGGGGACCGCCATAACTTTAACAGCGACAGCAACTGATGCGGATGGAACTGTAGCAAGTGTGAAATTTTATGATGGAACAACATTGTTAATTTCAGATATTGCTACCCCCTATACTTATAACTGGACAGGTGCTACTTTGGGTTCTCACACAGTAAAAGCTGTTGCAACAGATAATTCAGGTAATACAACAGAGGCTATAATAACAATTAAAGTCAATGTTCCACAAGGGCCATATAATGGAATTGTTCATCCAATCCCAGGCATAATTCAATTGGAAGAATACGACTTAGGTGGAAATGGCATTGCTTATATGGACAATACACCAGGCAGCGATGTTACACCAGTAGTAAATTTCAGAACTACTGAAGATGTTGATATTGAGACATGTACTGATGCGGGTGGAGGATATAACCTTGGTTTCACGGCTGCAGGGGAATGGCTTGAATATACAGTAAACGTACAATCAGCTGGTAACTATGACCTCGATATCAGAGTAGCATGTATGGGAGATGCCCGTACTGTAACATTGGCAATGGACGGAACAACTTTTGCTAATAATGTGGCGATTCCAAATACTGCAGGATGGCAAACATGGGCTACCACATCAGTAAAAACAATACCACTAAAGGTTGGAAAGCAAATTATGAGGCTCACAATTGGTGCAACCGATTACGTAAACCTTAACTATATTCAATTCAAAGCTTCAACTGTAACAGGTTTGGAAAAAGAGGAAAACAGCACTTTCAGCATATTCCCAAATCCTTTCACAAGCGAAGGTTTACACATCTCTAAGCAAGGCGAATATTTGTATCGTATCTCTGACCTGAGTGGTGACTTAGTAGAGAGTGGAATTGCCAACGGACAGCAAGTAGTTGGAAAGAACCTGGCATCTGGAGTGTATTTTATTTCTATTGAGCAGCACAATGCTTCAAAAACTTATAAAATAGTAAGGCAATAATTTTACATTATCAGCTTAGAATAAGTAGATTTTAATTCTTTTACCCCGGACTAATCCTTTTATATTATGAGGCTTAGCCGGGGTTTTGTTTTTCTAAACTTTATAGAAAAAATTAATTTATCATAATGAAAATTCAAACTATATCCTTAATAGCAGGTGTATTTCTCGCGACAATACCGCTTGCAGCACAACAAATATTAAAGATCAATCTGTCTACCACCATAAGGCCAGTTACACATTGTGCTTCCGGTTCTTTGTATGGTGTGACAGAAACACTTCCAACCGATATAGCCAATATGGTGGCACCTCTAAATCCTCATGTATTTGCTAATCCAGCCCAAAGCGGTGCAGGAAAGCAACAGCCTATCGGGGATGCAATAAAAGTATCTGAAAGATTACAAGGTACAACCGCAAAAGTTCAGGTAAGGCTCCCGGATGTACTGCCAGGCTGGCCTTATAAATGGCCAGGCACTCAAAGTTTTCTGGCTACTTGTACACAAGTAATCAATGCAAAAAAAGCATCTGGCAGAACCAACTATGATGGTTATGAGATATGGAACGAACCTCCGGGAACATGGCCTTCAACAAACGGTAACTTCAACACAGTATGCTGGAAGCCAACTTTTGATTTAATACGCACGCTGGATCCGGGAGCAAGAATAATAGGTCCCTCATTAGCCTATTATAACAATACATATATGCGCGATTTTTTAATTTATTGTAAAGCAAATAACTGTATCCCTGACGTGGTATGCTGGCATCAATGGGGAGCAGGAGGTTTTGTTGGTTCATATAATCAATACCGCGCTCTTGAAAAAGAGCTTGGAATCTCTGCAAGGCCTATCAGTATAAATGAATATTCGTCAAAAACAAGCGACCCCAATGAAGGTTGTCCTGGATATTCTGTTCCATTAATAAGCAAATTTGAAAGATGTGGAGTTGAAAGTGCCTGTATCTCCTGGTGGTTTACCAATTTACCGGGGAGATTAGGCAGTTTGCTGACCTCAACCAATCAAAAAGGAGGCGGATGGCATCTGTACAAATGGTATGGTGACATGACCGGTAATATGGCACAGGTTATTCCACCAAATGATAACAGCGATGGTTTAGATGGATTTGCATGTATTGACAATATTAAAAAATATGCCAGTATTTGTATAGGTGGTAATTTCACAGGAAACGCTACGGTTGCAATAAGTGGTATTCCATCCTGGCTGGGAAGCAGTGTCAAAGTCAAAGTTGAATATGTCACATGGACCAACAAAGACACGCCAGTAGCTGGCACAAACCTGATTTCCAACAGTGTTTTTAGCGTAAATAATGGTTCTATTTCTGTCCCGGTAAATGTTACTAGTATCTACTATGCTTATAGAGTTTATATTGAACCATCTGCCACTACGCCGACTGTAACTATCGCGATTCCAACAAAAGACACAGTAGTAGCAAACCCAAGTAATATTTTACTTCGTGCCAATATTTCAGATCCTGCCGCCATTAATAGTTTAAAATTTTATGCAAATGGTGTGCAGATTGGAACTACAATAACTGCAGCTCCTTTTACAAGAACCTTTAGTATAACCGCTGCAGGAGTTTACACTATTACGGCACAGATTACCGATAAAAGTAATAATGTTATTGTTTCTCCAACAAGAACAATCAGAACAGCTGTATCTCAGGCAGCTTATGATTATCAACCACATCCAATTCCAGGCATTATTCAATTTGAAGAATATGACCTGGGAGGCAATGGAGTAGCCTATTCTGACAACACTCCCGGTAGCACGGCAACACCGACAGTTCCGTTCAGATCAGATGAAGATGTGGACATTGAAAACTGTACCGATGCAGGTGCAGGATACAACATTGGTTTGGCAGCCGCAGGAGAATGGATGGAGTATACCGTGAACGTTCTTAAGACAGGAACTTATAAACTTGGTCTGAGAGTTGCCTGTAATGGAGATGGCCGTACACTGAATTTAACTATAGATGGTCAGGTACTTGCAACCAACATTGTCATTCCTAATACTGGAGGATGGCAAACCTGGCAGACTAAATCAGTAGATAAGTTACTGTTGACAGCAGGTCAACATATATTGAGAGTGTCTATTGGAAGTTCAGATTATATCAATCTTAATTCTATGACTTTTGAGGAAGTTATACAGGCTCTGCCTCCTACGATCAACTTTAATTCACCATTAAATCAATCATCATATAATAAGGACCAGACAGTGTTAATGTCAGCAACAGCTTCAGATCCTGATGGTAATATTGTGGGAGTTTCTTTTTATGAGGGTAAAAATTTATTAACTACTGTGAATACTGCGCCTTTTAACTTTAGTTGGAAAGGCATGTTACCTGGCACTTATATACTTTCTGCTGAAGCTTTTGATACTGATGGATTAAGCACAAAATCCAGTCCAGTCAGTATTACAATCAAAGATGTGATAACGGGTTTGGAAGAAGATCCTGAAAGAAAAATAGTCAGCGTGTTTCCCAATCCCACACAAAGTCTCATCCAATGGACCGTTAGCGGAAAATGGATATTGATGAATTCAATTGGTCAGGAATTAAGCCATGGAGAAGGTATGGAAACTAACCTTCAAGCATATCCTGCAGGCATATATTTCCTGAATGTATCAGGTAAGATTTTCATGGTCAGAAGAGAGTAAAAAATAAAATTTCAAAAGGAATGCTTTTCCAAAGCATTCCTTTTGATTAATTGTTCAATGTGAATAATTAATATTTTTTAAGAGAATATTTATGTTTTTAGTTGCGATGTGTTAACCAATTGGAACATTGATTTGTAGGTAAGAAATTATAGGGCAGCTAAATGTTGTTCCCCATACAAACCCTAAATGTGTTAAAACTAAGCATGAAAAAATTTATACAGCTATTTTCCATATTGGGTATTTCGCTTTCATTAGAGGTAAACGGCCAAGCAGTAATCAATCTCGGCAAACAGAATCAGGTAATTGATGGCTTTGGTGCTTCAAGTGCATGGTGCGGAGCTATAAATGACAATGTCATGAATGCTCTTTATGGAGATCTTGGTTACAGCATTCTGAGACTTCGCATAGAAGAAGGCATAGGTGATAACTGGAAAACAGGCAACTTTAACAGTTGGGCACCCGAACTTTCAAACGCTAAGAAAGCAAGTGCAAAAGGAGCAATTGTGTTTGCTTCCCCATGGAATCCTCCTAAATCAATGCAGGAAAACTTCACTAAAACCGGTGATGCCAGTGCGCAACGATTGAGAACAGATAAATACACAGAATATGTAAATTATTTGAACGCTTATGTTAAATACATGAAGGACAACAGCGTTAACCTCCACTCTATATCTGTTCAAAACGAGCCGGATTATGCTACAGATTGGAATTGGTGGACCCCAACAGAAATGCTCAATTTCATGAAAAACTATGCAGGTGCTATCAATACAAAGGTTATTGCACCAGAGTCTTTTCAGTATCTGAAAAATATGTCTGACCCGATCCTCAATGATGCCACTGCTTTTGCCAACATGGATATTCTGGGTTTTCACCTTTATGGAACCCCTGTAAATCAATTTGCTTATCCCCTCTTCCAACAAAAACGGGGATCTGACAAAAAAGCATGGATGACTGAACACTATTTTGATACCGATGGCATCACAGATATCATGGGAATGTCTAAAGAATTACATGATTGCATGGTGACTGGAAATATGAACGGCTATGTGTATTGGTGGATTACCTGGCCTAATGGTCTAGCCAATTCAAACGGGACGATTTTTAAAAGAGCTTATGTTTTGGGTCAGTTTGCTAAATTCATTCGCCCCGGATACTTTAGAGTGGATGCAACTGCCACACCAGCTGCAAATGTGTATGTCTCAGCATATTCTGGTAATAACAAAGCGGTTATTGTTGCCATAAATACAAGCAATTCTGCAGTAAGCCAGAAATTCAACATCCAAAATGGACCAATTTCAAACGTAATTCCTTATACCACAGACAATACTAAAAACCTGGTAACAGGTGCTGTCATTCCTGTATCTGCTAATTCATTTACAGCTCAGCTTCCTGCTCAAAGTATCACCACTTTTGTAGGCACTACAATTGTCACTGCTCTTGAACCTGAAATAGATATAGAAATTCCAGGCGTTCAGATTTTTCCTAATCCGTTTTCCAGCACTTTTGAGCTAATAGCGAATGAACCATGTTCATATTCCATACACGATGCATCTGGAAAATCCATCAAAGAAGGTAAGGCTTTTGGGAAAGCAACGTTAGGAAACGAGTTACTGCCGGGAGTTTATGTAATCAAAACCAACACTGTGGAAGGTTCAAAATTGTCCAAAATTGTGAAGCAATAAGTGTCACCTGGCGCAAGAATTTGCATTAAATCAAATCATTTCCTGTTAAAAATATGAAAAAAACAGTACGCATATTTTCCATTCTTATTGTCCTGTTTTCCTACCAGGTAAATGGGCAAGCAGTAATTAACCTGGGAAAAACCAATCAGGTAATTGATGGTTTCGGAGGAAGCAGTGCCTGGTCTGGCCAATTGAGCACTGCAGTTTTAGATGCCTTATACAAAAACGGCAACAACCAGCTTGGTTTCTCTATTATTCGTTTGCGCATTGATCCTAATAAAGCCTGGACAGACGAAGCGGCTAATGCTAAAAATGCAAAATCCCGTGGTGCAACAGTATTTGCAACACCCTGGACCCCACCAGCTTCAATGAAAACTAATAACAACACCGTTGGTGGACAACTAATGCCAACTTCATACGGAGCTTATGCAACTTATCTTAACCAATTCATCAATTATGTGGGGACAAATAATATAGACATTATCTCATTGCAAAATGAACCTGACATAACTGTTACCTATGAATCCTGCACCTGGAATGGAACACAAATGCATGATTTCTGCCTGAACAATGCCGGAACTCTTATAAAGCCAGTAATGATGGCGGAGTCATTTAACTTTAATTACGCTCTTACTGATCCTACACTTAACGACGCTGCTGCAGCAAAAAATGTATCATATGTAGGTGGGCATTTGTATGGCCCTCAACCCAAACTTTATACCAAAGCATTAAACATGGGCAAGCGCGTCTGGATGACAGAATGGTATAATAGCAATGTAACTGCAGGTGGTTTAGTGAGTTATGGAAAGCAAATCCTGGATTGTATGTACCAGAATTTTAGCGCTTATGTATATTGGTGGATGCAAAATTCCGATGGGGTTATCTCACCTGCGGGGGTGCCAAATAAAAACGGGTATATATTGGCTCAATTCGCAAAATATATTCGCCCGGGCTATCATCGGGTAGATGCTACCTATAATCCTCAGACAGGTGTCTATGTAGTGGCTTTTAAAGGACCTACAAAAGTTGTGGTCGTGGCTATCAATAACGGTACCACATCTAAATCACAGCAGTTTACGATTCAGAACGGCGGTGTTTCCGGAATGTCTAAATACACGACCTCTATCAGTAAAAACATCGCAAGTGATGGAAATGTATCTGTCATGAACGGATCATTTACTTCAACTCTTGATGCTCAAAGTGTTACAACCTTCGAAGGCACATCCACTATAACCGGCATAGAAGAATCGACTGAAGATATTTCCAGCATTCAAATATTCCCAAATCCATTTGTGAATTCATTTGAAATTCTGACAACTGAATCTTGCGCATACTCCATACATGATGCATCAGGAAGAATGGTCGAAGAGGGAAAAACTTCTGGCAAAGAAAAAATAGGTATGAATTTACAATCCGGTGTTTACCTGGTTAAAATCACTACAAGTCATGAAACAAAAATTACAAAGGTTGTTAAACAATAGTCTTATGAAACAAACAAATTCAGCATTACTGATCCTTTCCGTTGGGTTATCTGTGCTAGTTTCACCTGCAAGAGCGCAGGTAAATAATGCTACCGGAACAAATGGTGTAAAAACATATATTAATGCTGTATTACCAGGCGATCATCCGGATCAAACTCTCATGAAAGTAGGAAGTGATTTTTATGAGGCTGGTTCTTCTTTCCATTTCTCTCCTTTTCTCCCTATCCATCATTCCAAAGACCTGGTACATTGGGAAGTTATCTCTCGTGTTGTACCGGCTAACTGGTCAGGGTTACAAAGTGATATGCCTTCAGACGGAACATGGCAGGGTGCTTTGGCCCAATTTGGAGGATCATTCTGGTGCTATTTTAGCAATGCCACTGGCGGTGGACAATTTTTTTGCAAAGCAACTTCAATGAGCGGCCCCTGGACGGCTCCAACAAGGTTATCTGGATCAGGAGTAACAGGTTACGACAATTCTGTATTTGTGGATGATGATGGCACTCCATATCTGGTTATGAAAAACGGCGCAAATTTAAACCGTCTCTTAAAACTGGATAAAACCACAGGTCAATCAACGGGAGTGGTAATTAATATGGATTGGTTAAATCCTGCTCCTGCAAATACCTACGGAATGGCAGAAGGCCCGGTGATGTGCAAAAGAAACGGACGCTATTATTATTTCTTTGCCGGTGATGTATATGGTCGTCAGTGGGTTATCAGTTCTGCTTCTTTAACGGGCACACAATCTGCATGGACTACTCCCGTTGCCTTTTTCAAGAATGCTTCAGGTGCGGCTTCTACTTTTAGAGGTCCAAACCATATTTCTCAGCCCATAAAATTAGATGATGGTACGTGGTGGTGCCTATCTCATGCCTACGAAAATAACGGAACAGATTATTCAGCCCAGGGTGGGCGCCAGGGTTTACTTCATCAGGTTTTCTGGGATGCAAATAATGTTCCCTATGCCAATAATCCAAGCGGAGAATCTTTACAGGCACCAAATCTTCCTGATGGTGGTATTGGATGGTTTGTACCTCAGTCCGACAATTTCACTTCTTCAACAATTAGCCCAGACTGGCATTTCTTTAGAAAAGACGCTGGAACAATGTGGTCAATGACCGACCGTCCGGGTTGGTTGCGTATTAAACCGGGTGCAACAACAAAAGATGTTTGCAAAAAAGATATGCTTCGTTTTTACAGCATTACTACAATGGTAGATTTTGATGCAACTGCCGCTAACCATGAAGCTGGAATCAGGATCCTGAGTGGAAATAATGACCTTACAATTAAGATCTGTAGTGGATTTAATGGAAGCAAAAAGATCAAGTTCTATTTTGGCTCTACCAGTTTCGAGGTAAATAATACAATAGGAACCAAAGTGTGGCTGAAAATGGAAAGAAAAGGACAAAATATCAGTGGCTATTTTAGTGCAGATGGATTGGCCTGGACCAAGATTGGAAATGACATTAATGTGGCCTCTCTGGATAAAACACAAACAAGTTATAACCAATGGGTAGGTAATAGCATAGCATTATATGCTTCAAATAAAACAGCTGATTTTGATCTGTTTATGTTCAAAGACGGTTTTGCCAGCCAGCGTGCTGAAGGATTTAACAATAAGTATGGAGTTATTAAAACTGCAAAAACACCCGGAAGTGTTGTCACAAATTCAGCAGAAGGCGACTGGCTTTTGCTGCCCGGAATTGATTTAGGTACACAAGATAGGGTTGCAAAAGGAGTCGTTGTGAACGCAGCATCATCAGGAACAGGTAGTCTTGAAATATGGCAGGGAAATATAGGAGGCAGTGGGAAACTACTGAGCACCGTTGCCATTTCAAATACAGGAGGAACCGATACGTGGAAAGACTTTTCAGCCACTTTTTCTACCTCAGGACAACAGGATATTTACATGCGCTGGATTGGTGCTCCTAATACTGTGTTTGTAAACACGATCAGATTTGTTCCTGGACCTGGTACCGTCACTTCAATAGAAGATGATGCCTATTTAATCCACCAAGCCTCAATTTACCCTAATCCGTTCAACAGCAAAGGCTTGCAAATTCAAAGCAAAGAAGATGTTAAATACCAGATCTTTGATTTGCATGGTATTGAGGTGGAAAAAGGTCGAAATAAACAAATAGTTGGTATGCACCTGGAGCCTGGAGTTTATATGCTTTTGCTAGAAAAAGAGGAAGTAGTCACTAAACACAAAATTGTTAAAGAATAGTTTAACCCATTTTTTTTTACTGATGCCTTCGCTTAGAGCGAAGGCATCAGTAAACTGCTTTTAATTCCTAAAACACGAATAAAATGATTAACTCTACTATTGTACGAATTGTCTTCCTCTTAGGAGCATTGGCTCTTTCATTCCAAACCTTTGCCCAGGATCCAAACTTCCATATTTACCTCTGTTTTGGCCAGTCCAATATGGAAGGAAATGGAATTATAGAAGCACAGGATAAAACCGGAGTAGATGTGCGGTTTCAGGTAATGGGTGCAGTAAATTGTAATTCAGGGGGAAAAACCTATACTATTGGAAAATGGCAAACAGCAACTCCTCCAATTGTAAGATGTAATACTGGACTTGGACCTTCTGACTATTTTGGCAGAACAATGGTTGCAAACTTGGCAACCAATATCAAAGTTGGGGTTGTGCCGGTGGCTATTGGTGGTTGTGATATTGCACTATTTGATAAAGTCAATTACGGTGCCTACGTCGCAACTGCTCCTTCCTGGATGGTTGGGACAATCAATGAATACGGTGGAAATCCTTATGCACGTTTGGTGCAGGTTGCTAAATTGGCAATGAAAGATGGAGTGATCAAAGGAATCCTGCTTCACCAGGGAGAAACAAATAGTGGACAGCAAGACTGGCCAAATAAAATAAAAGCTATATACAACAATCTTATGACTGATTTAGGCCTTGATCCTACCAAAGTACCATTATTGGCAGGCGAACTTGTTACCACTGCGCAAGGTGGAGCATGTGGAGGTCACAACGCCATCATAGCCAAGCTTCCAGGAGTTATTCCAAACTCTCATGTAGTATCAGCAGCAGGATTGCCTCATAAAGGAGATGGTTTACATTTCACTCCTGCTTCCTATCGTACTCTAGGACAGCGTTATGCACAACTCATGCTTACCTTACTTCCCAAAAATAATGCTCCGTCCATCAGTTTCACGGCTCCTGTAAACAATACAGTTTTAACAGCTCCTGCATCTATAAACCTTGCGACAACTGCCACTGTAACAGGTGGTACTATCAGTAGTGTAAAGTTTTACAATGGTGCTACTCTTCTATCAACAGACAATACTTTGCCCTATGCATATAGCTGGACAAATGTGGCCGCTGGTAGTTATTCCATACGAGCAGTTGCCACAGACAACTTAGGAAACACAGCCTCTGATACTGTTCTTATTAAAATCAATGTTCCACAAGGTCCATACAATGGCACGGCTTCGTCTATTCCGGGCACAATACAAGCTGAAAATTTTGATGTAGGTGGAAATAACGTAGCCTATTTTGATGACAGCCCCGGTAGTTCAGTAACACCTCTAGTTAACTTTAGGACTAATGAAGATGTGGACATTGAAACCTGTACAGATGCAGGTGGAGGTTATAATCTGGGCTACACAACTGCCGGAGAATGGCTTGAATACACAGTAAATGTTGCCGCATCTGGTACTTACAAATTAGACTTGCGCGTAGCTTGCAGTGGTGATGGACGAACTTTGTCACTGGCAATGGACGGTACAAATATTGCAACCAACCTAGCTATTCCAAATACCAACGGATGGCAAACCTGGACGACAACTTCAGCTGGCAATGTATCACTCACCGCAGGTCAACATGTTTTACGTATGACTATTGGTGCCACAAGCTATGTGAATATCAATCACTTAACATTTAGTGCTACTGTCACAGGCCTGGAAAATGAAAATGAGTTGTCAAGTCATATTGTATATCCAAATCCTTTTAAAGATCATTTATTTGTAAAAACGATAGGTAGTTTTTATTACGAACTAGCAGATATGACTGGCAACAAACTAGAAGAAGGAACTGCTGAGGTCAAAGTAGATTTCAAAAACCAATATCCAAAAGGCACTTATCTTTTAAAAATTCAACAGGGTGAAATGGTGAAAGTTATAAAAATCTTGAAAGAATAGATTGACCCAGATCCCTTTAAACAGCCTTTTTTGAATATGCACATCCATTAAAAGAGTAGAATTCAATTAGTAGTCTTTATGAAAAAACCACTTTTTATTCAACAATACTGTGATTGGGATAATTAAGATGTATAAATAAACATCAGGATAGATATTCTGCATAAGAATATCATCAGTTATGCATTAAATGAAAGCATAATCTTTCCTAATCCGCAGAAATAATATTTAACAAATTTGGCCTTACTCTTTTAATGTAAATTAATGGACAATAATATAACGTGATCTATATTTTCCACTTTAATGACCATTTTTTGAAAAATTATATAAAACCAGAACTCTTTTTAAATATGGAATTCTGTGTAATCTTTCTTTTAATAATTTAACTAAAAAGGTCTGTAACAACAGACCTTTTTTATTTTAGATAAAAAATTTTCTGGTACTTATTCTATAAGTAGTTTCCAGGATTTAACTAGTTCATTATTACTTGTTATTTTTCCAAAATATAAACCTTTGTGCAGATCCGAAATATCTATATCTGAATATGCAGAAGTGATTTTTCTTTCCAATACAATTTTTCCCAATGTGTTTACTAATTGAAACGATGGCTGATTTTCTAGATTAATGAGATTTAAATGTAAAACACTTTTTGCTGGATTTGGATATAGGGAAGCTTGATTAATGTTACCTAAAGACTCATTTTGGATTGAAGAAACCAATCCATTCAAGTTAAGCTGAGAAATAAACAGGTCTCCGGCCAAAGATGCATATAATGGATATTTTTTTCCAAAGTTTAAATTTTTAAAACAGGAGATAAGTGTAGTTCCGTTTACATTAACAGTTGAATTTCCTTCTAAAGGATAGTTTCCGACAATCGCTAATTTTGATTTAGAAGCGGCCATATAAATTCCCGCCTGAGATGTAGATCCATTCAATTCAGGATGTGCTACAAAGCTTTTAAAATTCAAATCCGGACCGTAAAATTTCCAGGATGGAGTATACTTCCCTCCTGTAGTTGTAAAGGTTTGAGTTCCCGCTGTGACACTTGTATTTGGGGCTAAAGTGCTATTTCCTACAACTTCAAAATTACCTAAAGGATACAGCGCATTAATGTCAGCAATACCTAGAAAATTTGTACCTGTACTTTTTATATAATTCCTTCCTTTATCCAGAGCAACTAAGCCTAGATACTGGCCATTAAAAGAATTAATAGTATTGAATGGCGCTGGATTCGCATTTATTTGTGAAAATTTTATAATTATATTACCTGTTTCTCTTTCAACACAAAAGTCACCAATGCCTCCTCTGTATCCTTTATATTCCTTTTTTCTTCCATTGTTATCTATGGAAAGTAGAAATACGGATGATGGGTGTGTGCCTGGATTTGCTACTATGCTATCCCCATTCACTTTCAGGTAACTTCCATATAATATAGGTACATAAAAGTAGCTAGTTCCCTCATTGTCATAGAAGAAGTTGTTTTTAGAAGAAAATATAGCTGGAGTTGCATTTTGAAATTGCAAAAGCAATTCTGTATGCCATAATTCTGTGCCTTCAGAATTCAACCTTATTAACCAAAATGGCTTAGCACCGTTAGGCGACTGTGCGGCAAAATATATATCATTATTAGGAAGTATTCCAAGAGAAATGGGAGCGTTGGTTGCATTATACACAGTATTAAGATCATATAGTTTTGACCATTGTGCTTGCCCTATTGCATTGTATTTTGTAATGAAGAAGCCTTTACCCATTAAGGTTACACCGTTTCCATAATCAAAGGCAGAAGTAGCATTAAACTGATTCCCTGATACAATAATATTATCTTCTGAGTCCAGGGTAAAATCTTCAAAATTTGCTGAAAACTGATTACTAACGTGCTTTACTAAAACCGAATAGGTTCCGGATTGCGTGCGTTTGCCGATAAAAGTCACCGTACCACTATAAGATCCAAGTTTCGGTGCACCCAAAATTGTATTACCAAACTGTCCGGTATCAGCTATGGTTTCCATTATAATTAAATCCCCGACAGAATTATAATGCATTCGCTTTACATTATTATAACCACCACCTGTATTAAATGACCACTCAAATTTTTCCGAGTTGTTTTGAGCAGATAGGATTTGCGTACCAAATAATATAACAAGTACCGATAGTAAGATTTTATGCATATTTTTTTTCTCAAATGTATATTAAAATGCGGACAATATGTCTAAAGATTTGCATTGCTATATTTAATATAAGGCTTTTTATTACACCTCTTTTTGGCCAGATAACAAAACTTTAATGTTGTTTACGGACTTATATCTACTACTTAAATTTCTAAAGATTATAGTTATGAAAATACTTTAAAACCATTCAAGTCTGCCGTGGGCTAATGATTAAAATGTTATAACTCCTAGGTTTTTTCAAACTATAAACTTACTTGCTATTCACAAAACGACCGATTGAATGGAACAGAAAACTTTTTCTATTTAAACTCAAAAGCCAAAATAAGTTAGGCTCAATATTAAAGAACAGGGAAGTAAACTTTGAAACCAGCTATCGGTTATCTGTTTCTATAGCAAAATTTCATAATGTATACTGTCAGTAGTTTAGCTTGCGTAACTACTGACTTATTATGAGAAATAGGGTCTGCGACCCGGACAAAGCGAAGCAATATTTTTGTCTAATGCCGGATGTTTTCAGCAGGAAATAAAATAAGAGATGAAAATGCTGTTCATTACCTCACATTTTCAGTAGTAGAGTGGCGGATGTTTTTACAAGAAAAGATTATTGTGATGTAATAGTAGATAGCATGAGGTATTACAAAGGGTTGTTATTATATGCATTGATTATAATGCCGAATCATATTCATATGATTGCTTCAGCAAAGGAAGGATTTATTTTGTCAGCCATATTAAGGGATTTTAAGAAACATACATCCAAAGAAATTGTAAAAGCGATTGAAGTTAATAACACAGAAAGCCGAAAACACTGGATGTTATGGCTTTTCAAAAACGCTGGAGAGAAGAATTCGAGAAATCAACGTCATCAATTCTGGCAACAGGATAATTATCCAATTGAATTGTCAGATAATGAGATGAAGGATCAGAAACTAAACAATATTCATGAGAATCCAGTAAGAGCTGGAATAGTAAGACAGCCAGATAATTATGTATTCTCCATTACCAATGATTTTTATGAAAAGGAAGGTTTAATTAAACTCGCAATATTATGAAATTTGCCCGTGTCACAGACACTTTAGTTCAATACAAATCCGTAGTTACGCTAGCTAAACTACGGATAAAGGGGATTTCTATTCAAGAAACCAGTAATAAAACACTATTACAAACGAAAGGAATATTTTGTTAACAAATTTTTAGAAACTAATTATACTCAACCAAGGAGATTTGGTTTGGGTAGGAAATATTTTTTAAAAAAATCTATTTTTATTATATTAAGTAAGATTTAAAACAATCGAATAACCATACAGTCTTATTCCTGAATTGTAAAAAATAGATTACAGAGGGAATTGATAAAAATATTAAAGAGCAGTTTCAATAAAAGGCAATATTAGTAATGTTTTCCTTGTCTCACATAAAAACCATTTTTTGAAATTCAGAAAGGCCATTTTCATTATTGCATCACCACTCTCTTTAAAATATAGCTTAAGGTAGTTCAACGCCTTCCTTGATAATACTTCAACTTTTCCTCCGGCATTATTCATTATCTTTTCCAAATGTCCATTCTATGTCGAAAGGCCAACGCTCTTTTAAAATGTTAAAGAATGATTATTTTATATTTATAGGGCGTAAGTCATACATAGCTTAACTTATTGAGTTTATGGTTCATAAAATGGATAAACAAGGAGATTTATATCAACTCCCATTTGTCTTTTTAGGAAGCTTTTCAATATTTTTCATTTTTTAAAAATTAAGTCTTGCTGATTACAATTTTTACTTAGATGGGTATTGTTATTAAATATAAATTATGAAGGCTAAAATACTCAAATTGGAAATGGTGAAGATCCTATTTATGAAAACAATCTTCCGCTTATCCGTCCTCGGCTTCTTTAGTCTCTTCACAACTGTAAACGCAGCCGTCCCATTGCCAGTTTTCCCGAATACCACATTCAAAATCACCAACTACGGAGCCAGCACTTCTGCATCAGACAACTCAACTGCCATCCAGAATGCAATAAATGCCTGCAACGCGGCTGGAGGTGGCACAGTAATCATTCCTTCCGGCACGTTTCTCAGCGCGCCTTTGACCATGGAAAGCAATGTAAATTTGCAATTGAATGCTGGCGCTGTTCTCACGGCCTTGCCTTATGGGAACGGCAATGGCTCGCCAACGGGTTCTTACCCCAATAATGGCACCGCAAATACGTATTCAAATTTCATTTATGGCAAAAACGTCACCAACATTGCCGTAACAGGCACTGGTACGATAGAAGGTCAGGGAAGTGCTTGGTGGGCAGCCTTCAAAGCATCACCAACAGTCTTGACAAAACGCCCTTGTCTTATCCGTTTTGATGCATGTTCAACTGTTGCTGTGACTGGTATTTCTTTACAGAATTCTCCCGGTGTGCATCTCACTTTCGGACAAAGGTCGATCAATTCTACAGCAGCCAACCTGACCATCAATGCTCCTTCTACTTCTCCCAACACTGATGGCATCGATACCTGGTCTCCTAACATCAATATTTTTCATTGTACCATCGCCTGTGGGGACGACAACATCGCAATGGATAGTGAAAGCCAAAACGTAACTATAAAACACTGCACATTTGGTACAGGCCATGGGTGTTCTGTTGGTAGTTTCACTACTAATGTAACCAATATTTTGGTGGACAGTTGTACATTCAATGGCACTACATCTGGGATGCGCCTAAAAACGGAGAGAGGCCGTGGGGGAAATGAGAACCACATTACCTATTCCAACATTACGATGACTGGAGTTACTAATCCAATCTTTATCAGCAGCTATTACCCTTCTTTTCCAGCCACCCCTACTGCCGATACTGCTCAGGCTATCATCAGTACTACACCCGCTTGGCAAAACATTATTCTGAAAAATGCCGTCATTACGGGATCTCCCAATGCTGGTACCATCTGGGGGCTCCCCGAACAATCCATTGTGAACGTGACCTTCGACAATGTTCAAATCTCCGCAACCAAAGGCATGAAGGTGAACAATGCATCAGGGGTCAAGTTCAACTGTTCAAGTATTTCCGTGACCAGCGGAAACGCCATCACCTCCACCTATAACGCAGGCATTAGCGGTATCGATTTTACCACAGGCAAATCTACCTCTTGCATCCCGATTATAATTACAGGGCTTGGACCTGATAATCTGTCAAATGGTTTGCTTGTATATCCTAATCCATTCAGGGAATCGGTGAGGATAAGTTCAATCGGGGATTTTAGGTATATCATCTACGGTCTGGACGGGAGGGAACTGGAGTCAGGGCAAGGATCGGACCAAGCTTTAGTCGGGAGTTTTTTGAGGCCGGGGATCTATGTGGTCAAAATCCAGGGAACATCTGGAAGTTCGACAAGCAAAATCTGCAAATCGGAATAACATCATATCTGTGGTTTTCATTTTAAATAGCCAAAAATGGCGTTAGCGATTTTTTTCATTTATGTTTGAGTTAATTTATATGAAGTTCTGATTCATATTGTTTAAAATTTGGTTAGTTGAAGGAAAGACCCTGGCTATTGTCAGGGTCTTTTTATTTCCCTAATTCCAAATCATCAATAAGAGTGTACATCAATAAACGACC
>JACMRH010000402.1 GCA_014376535.1 Cytophagales bacterium
AATATTATTGTTGCTTTGAAATGCTGTGTTTAACTTTCTAATTTTATCTTTGCATAAGATCGTATCATTTGGATAATATTTTTTCACTCGCTTCTTTAATTAACCTTATCACTTTAACTGCTATGGAAATAGTGTTAGGGATTGATAATGTGATATTTATCTCTATTATATCAGGTAAACTTCCTGTAGATAAGCAAGCAAAAGCACGTTTAATTGGTTTAAGCCTTGCATTGGTTTTCAGGATTGGATTGTTATTTACTATATCATTAATTGTTGGAATGGAGGAACCTCTTCTAACTTTGATGGATTTCGGTTTGAGCGGACGAGATTTGATACTTTTAGCCGGTGGAATATTTTTAATTTATAAAAGTTCTTCAGAAATAATCGAAAAGTTTTATGAAGATCATGATCAAATATCTCAGTTAAATAAAAACGGTAAAATGCTCACAGTACCAGCAGCTATCGTGCAAATCGTATTCCTTGATATTGTATTTTCATTCGATTCTATATTGACAGCAGTAGGACTTTCAAGGGAGCTGATGATCATGATTGGTGCAGTAATCATTTCCCTTTTTATCATGTTATATTTTTCAAAGCCTATTAGTGATTATGTAAACAATCATCCTTCAATTAGAATTATGGCTCTTTCATTTTTAGTGATGATCGGAGTAATGCTCGTATTAGAAGGCCTTCATTTTGAGGATTTGATTAAAAAGGAATCTGTATATATTGCAATGGGTTTTGCATTGATTGTTGAACTCCTGAATATGAAATTAAGAGATAAGGAAGACAAGTACCACCATGACACATCTGGACAGCTCCCGGATAAATAATAACATAATTTTGCTCAAAGAAGATACATTCTGTATCTTCTAACTAACATTTTGAAATATTCACAGGAAACAGTCATTAGAAAAAGAGTAGCCATATTAGGATCTACTGGCTCAATTGGTACACAGGCCTTACAGGTTATAAGAGAGCATAAATCTATCTTGGAAGTTGAAGTTTTAACTGCTTATAATAACGCAGAATTGCTGATCATCCAGGCTGTGGAGTTTCGCCCTAATGTAGTCATTATCGGGAACGATTCTCATTATGAAAAGGTGCGATCAGCACTGTCAGTTTTTGATATTAAAGTTTATTCAGGACATAAAGCCTTAGAATGGGTCGTTCAAATGGACACAGTGGATATTGTACTGACAGCTATGATGGGCTATTCAGGTCTGTTACCTACTATAAAAGCAATTGAAGCAGGCAAACCTATTGCATTAGCTAATAAAGAAACATTAGTGGTTGCTGGTGATTTAATAACGCAACTTGCTAAAGAAAAAGGAGTAAATATTTATCCTGTCGATTCGGAACATTCTGCCATATTTCAATGTCTTGTAGGAGAATTCCATAATCCAGTCGAAAAAATAATATTAACTGCCTCAGGTGGGCCGTTCAGAGGTAAAAAACGTGAAGAACTGATTAATATAACCAAAGAACAGGCTTTAAAACATCCGAAATGGGAGATGGGTGCAAAAATCACAATTGATTCGGCATCTTTAATGAACAAAGGGTTAGAAGTTATTGAGGCCAGATGGCTTTTTAATTTAAAACCCAAGCAAATAGAAGTTTGGGTCCATCCTCAGTCAATTGTACATTCCATGGTTCAATTTGAGGATGGCTCGGTAAAAGCCCAAATGGGTTTGCCAGATATGAAGCTTCCAATACAATATGCTTTGAGTTATCCTTCAAGAGTTACTTCTTTAAACCCGAGAATGGATATTGCTTCTTGTACTAACCTGAATTTTGAATTGCCTGATATTGAGACATTTAGAAATCTTGGTCTTGCCTACGAAGCCTTAAACTCAGGAGGCAATATGGCTTGCATTTTGAATGCAGCCAACGAAATTGCAGTAAGCGCATTCCTTGAAGATAAAATAGGTTTTCTACAAATGACTGACCTGATTGAATTTTGTATGGGAAATATTAGTTTCATAAGAAGTCCGGTTTTAGATGACTATATTCAAACTGATACAGAAACAAGGAAAATTGCTAAGGAAAGAATCAATTCTTTAATATTACATAATTAAAAAAAGATGGATATTTTAATAATGGCTGCTCAGTTAATCCTGAGTTTAATGATTATGGTTGGCCTCCACGAATTAGGTCACATGCTACCAGCAAAGTATTTTGGTATGCGGGTAGAGAAGTTTTTTATTGGATTTCCTCCTAAAGTTTTTGGTAAAAAAATAGGCGAAACTGAGTATGGTTTAGGTGCAATACCACTTGGTGGTTTTGTTAAAATCAGTGGCATGATGGATGAGAGCATGGATAAATCTAGCCTTTCTTCCCCACCACAACCATGGGAGTTCAGAAGCAAACCTGCATGGCAACGTTTAATTGTAATGATAGGAGGGGTTACTGTAAATGTCATTTTAGGAATAACAATTTTTATTACATTAACATATCTTACCGGAGAAGTTATATTATCGAAATCTGAAGCAAAATACGGTATTGTAGCACATGAATTAGCTCAGGAGATCGGGCTTAAAACTGGTGATAAAATCCTAAAGGTCAATGGAAAGGATTATAAAACTTTTAATGATTTAAGAGGACAAGAAGTATTTCTTTCATCTAATAGTTATTACACAGTTGATAGGAATGGTCAGATTTTGGACATCCCTGTCCCAAACAATATTATTGAAAAAATGGCGGACCCTAAAAAGTTTCCGCAATTCATTGATCCTATATTTCCTTTTGAGATTGGAGAATTAGCACCGAACAGTCCGGGTATTGCAGCAGGTCTCAAAAATGGTGATAAGATTGTTCAGATAAATGAGACTAAAATCAATTATTTTCATGAATTGCAGGAGTTTTTAAAAACAAAGCAAAATGCAGACATTTCTCTCCAGGTGGTCAGATCTGTCGACACATTAAATATTGCATTGAAAACCACAGCAGATGGTAAAATCGGATTTATGCCTGCCAGTTTATTAAAAGCGGACACTTTGCATTATGGTTTTGGTCAGGCCATTTTATTAGGGACTGAACGGGCATTTTCTGTGGTTGTTGACAATGCAAAAGGGTTAGCGAAAGTAGCTTCAGGTGAAATTAATGCTAGTAAAGCTATTAGTGGACCTATTGGAATTGCACAGGTTTTTGGAACAGTTTGGGATTGGACCCGTTTCTGGATGTTAACTGGTATGATTTCGATGGTTCTTGCATTGATGAATCTGTTGCCTATTCCAGCATTGGATGGTGGACACGTGGTGTTTTTACTTTATGAGATCCTTACAAAAAGAAAACCATCAGAACGTTTTCTTGAAGTTGCACAATACACCGGCATGGCATTGTTACTATCCCTTATGGTTTTTGCTTTTTATAACGATTTGGCAAGAATATTCATGCCATCTTAAATCAGTTTTGAGTTCTTGGGTTATTAGTTGCGAGTAAGACTAAACCAGCTTGAAATAATTAATCTTAGCATACTCTTAACCAACAACCCGCAACTAGTTGTAATATCGGGTCACTCCCATTACTCCGGGAACCATATGTAGTTTCTTGATTAATTTATCCAATTGTTTGGTGTCGTGTACAAAAAGTTGAATTGTTCCGTCAAAAATTCCGTCTTCAGTTTCAATAGTCAGAGATCGGATATTCACTTTCAGTTCATTTGAAATGACTCTTGTAATGTTGTTCAACATACCAACCCGGTCCGATCCTTTTACTTTCAGGGTAGCCAAGAATGCTAATTCGTGCCCGTCTGTCCATTTGGCTTTTACGATTCTGTAACCGTATTGTGCCATTAGTTCTGCCGCATTTGGGCAAATGGTTCGGTGAATCTTTATTCCTTCGCTGACTGTTACGAAACCAAAAACATCATCCCCCGGAATTGGGTTGCAACATTTAGAAAGTGTATAGTCTATTTTAGCAAGATCTTCACCGATCAACAGCATATCATTTTTGCTGCTGTCGGTTGTAAGTTTTATTTCTTTGTTTTTTAAATCACCAAGAAGATCTTTTCTGGCTTCTACGCCTTGTATTTGCTCAAGGGCGTTCCTTAGACCTTTTGAATCGATTACTTCTTTTGCAATTTTATAATAGAAATCCTGAGCATATTTTTCATTGTAGTAATGTAAAAACTTACTCATAACCTCCTGGTTCATTTCAATCTTGAGATTTTTTAGTTTTCTTAAGACTATCTCCTTTCCGTCATCTGCAATGCGTTTTTTCTCCTCTTTCAGCCAATCTTTTATTTTGGTTTTAGATTTTGTTGTGACTACAAATTTTAACCAGTCTTCTGACGGCTTTTGCTTGCTGGAAGTAATTATTTCAATCTGGTCACCATTGTTTAAAACATAACTTAAGGGTACCAGCTTTTGGTTGACTTTAGCGCCAAGACAATGAGCACCAATATGAGTATGTATTTCGAATGCAAAATCCAAAGCTGTACTTCCAGCCGGTAAAACCTTTAAATCTCCTTTTGGAGTAAATACAAATACTTCTTCAGTAAACAGGTTTGATTTGAACTCATCTACAAAATCTATGGCTGACAGGTCATTTCTTTGTAAGAGATCCCGCACTTTATTGATCCAAAGTTCCAGTCCTCTCTCTTCCTTCGATGTTTTATCAGTATTTTCCTTGTATTTCCAATGAGCTGCATAGCCTTTTTCTGCTATTTCATCCATTCTGGCACTTCGTATCTGAACTTCAACCCATTGGCCGGTTTTGCTCATTACGGTAGAATGGAGTGATTCGTACCCGTTTGATCGTGGAGTACTTATCCAGTCTCGTAACCTGTCTGGATTGGGTTTATAGTAATCTGTAACAATAGAATAAACCTGCCAGCAAACTGCCTTTTCGTTATCCTGTTCGGTGTCTATTATAATTCTTATAGCAAAAAGGTCATAAATGTGTTCAAAGTCCACATTGCTTTGCTGCATCTTGTTCCAAATAGAAAAGATTGACTTTGGCCTTCCTTTTATTACAAAGCTTACTTTTTGCTTATGGAGTTCAGATTCAAGAGGCGAAATAAAATCCCGGATAAATTTATTTCTTGCAATTTTAGTTTGAGAAAGTTTTACTGCAATACTTCTGTAACTTATTGGCTCTGTGTATTTTAGATATAAATCTTCTAATTCAGATTTAATTGCATACAAACCGAGTCTATGAGCAAGGGGTGCATACAGATAGATAGTTTCAGAAGCAATTTTTAACTGTTTGTCACGTGCCATGCTGTCCAGAGTGCGCATGTTATGCAACCTGTCTGCAAGCTTTATTAAAATAACACGTACATCATCAGAAAGAGTAAGTAACATCTTTCTGAAATTTTCGGCTTGTTGTGACATAGTTTTGTCAAACACACCAGAAATTTTGGTAAGCCCATCTATGATTTTAGCTACTTTAGGACCAAACTCTTTCCTAATATCTTCAATCTCTAGTTCTGTATCTTCTACAACATCATGTAGTAAAGAAGCAATGATAGATGTAGTTCCAAGTCCGATTTCTTCAACAGCAATCTGCGCAACTGCAATAGGATGAAGTATATATGGTTCCCCCGATTTGCGGCGCATGCCCTTATGGGCTTCCATAGCCAGGTTAAATGCTTTTCGGATTATAGCATTGTCTCCATCTTTAAGCACAGGTTTGGCATGTCTAAGCAAACGGCGGTACTGTGCTACAATATTTTTATTTTCTTCTACGGTGTCAATCTCGGCCACCAGGGTCATGCGATAGGGATAAGTTCAGAATATTAATATAGGCAAAATTTATGTAAAAATGGTCATCAGGCAACAGATTTGATATTAATTATTAAGAAGAATAAAAAATGGTTTTAGAATTCAAAATTATTACTACTTTTGCAGCCTCTTAAGCGGATGTGACGAAATTGGTAGACGTACTAGACTTAGGATCTAGCGCTGCGAGGCATGGGGGTTCGAGTCCCTCCATCCGCACAAAAAGGCCCCAAATTTATTTGGGGCCTTTTTATTTGCATGAATGTGATAATAGCAAATTAGGTAAGAAATTAATTTATAATCAGTTTTTGGGTTAAAACTTTACCTCTCAAATTGTTTGCTTTCACCACATAAAGTCCTGATTTAAAATTTTTTATATCTAATGTGGATTTTAAACCAGTTAAAGAATTTGAGAATTTAGTATTTCCATTGAAATCATAAATATTAACCTCATATCGATCTAAGTCTGGCAAAGTTAAATGCACTTTTTCATTTTCATAAGAAATGGACATCCCCTCGTTGAAAATTTCTACTTCATTATTTATATAAGTGATTTTTGAAAGATCACACAAACTAATGTTGCTTAAATAGACATCGCTTGCATTTGAACCTAAATTAAATAGGATTTTTGACAATTGATCTGAAGTATTGTTCATGTCAAATTGCAATGCAAAATTCTTCTTAGTGGTTATTAAATTGACTGTATTATAAGAATATGTGTTGAAAGGGTCAGAATTTTTCCCTACACCAGCTTTAATAGTTCTACTTTGTTCCGAATAAGCATCAAAACTCAGCTTGTAAGATTTTCCAGTAAGTAAAGGAATATTTGATTGTGACAATTGCGTGCTCCAAATGTTGGTTCCTCCATTCGATATAACAATATTGCATTGTCCATTATTTACAGTTGTCTGAGCAATAGCTCCATCACCAGTATACATGTTCCATTTACTCATAGAAGAAGCAAAATCTCCATTTTGAAGTAATTCGCATTCAGTTTTAAAAATTGCTTTAATTATGGCATTGTCATAAACTGTAAAGTTAATTGGATTGATATTACCGCTTATGTCCCCTTCCCAACCTGAAAATACAAAACCTGGCTGAGGAGTAGCTTTCAGACTGATTATACTTCCTTTCGGATACGTGTTTAAATCAGGATTTAAAGAAAAGGTCCCTCCTGAAGTTGAAGAAGTAGTGACTGTGTAAGGGCCGGGATTTGTTTGCCATTTGGAAACTCTTACATAATCTACACTCATTTGCTGAGGGAATATCAATGGATCTATTCCTTGGGCTCCTCCCCAATCTCCCCCAACTGCTACATTTAAGATTAGATAAAAAGGTTTATCGAAAGGCCAAACAGCTGTTGTATTTCCGGATTTTGGAAATGTATAATATTTGGTTCCATCAATTAAAAAGTCAACACGATCAGGAAACCATTCTATGGAATATATATGGTAAGTGTCGTAAACATCAGTTAGTAATTTATTGCTGCCTTTCTCGGTGCCAATTACATGGTTATATGCCTCAGTATGGATTGTCATAAAGATCTTGTTAGGGTCAAATCCAACACTTTCCATAATGTCTATTTCACCACTTTTCGGCCATGTTCCATATGATTCGTCTGTCGACATCATCCAGATTGCTGGCCACATGCCTTTACCTTTAGGTAATTTGGCTCGAACATCAATTTTTCCATAAAGCCAGTTTGCTTTATATCTGGTATGAATATTTCCAGAAGTGTAATTACATCCGTTTAAAGTTTCTTTTCTGGTAGTAATTGTCAAAAAGCCGTTTTCAACCTTGGTGTTTTCCAGACGTTTGCTTGCATAATATTGTGATTCATTATTTCTATTCGCACACCCGGTTTCATAACTCCATTTGGTTTCATCAGGTAAACCCGAATAATCAAACTCTTCATTCCAGACAGGCACCCATTCCTGAGAAAAGCTTAAATTGACTTTTAAGACAATTGCAAAAATTATGAGCATGTTTTTCATGATGATAAAATTAGCAGAATATTTAATTTTATTATTAAATTAATACAATTATTGATTATCAATGCAAATTTTATAATTTTGAATGTCCCTGTGATTCTTGAAAAACACCATAAATCAATTATTTCCCTATTTTAAATCAGACTGCATTGAGGCTGGTCTTGATGAAGCGGGAAGAGGATGTCTGGCTGGTCCTGTTGTTGCTGCGGCAGTGATTCTCCCATCAGATTATTGGCATAGCTCTTTGAATGACTCGAAAAAGTTAACATCAAAGCAAAGAGAAGAGTTAAGAATAGAAATAGAAAGAGAAGCTATAGAATATAAAGTAAGTTTCGTTTGCAATCGTGAAATCGACTCAATAAATATTTTAAATGCTTCATTTTTAGCAATGAATCATGCTATTAGAGATTTGACGATTATTCCAGAACATTCTATCATAGATGGCAATCGATTCAGGCCCCAACCTTTTAATACAATACCATATACATGTGTTATCAAAGGTGATGGGAAATATTTTAGTATTGCGGCTGCAAGTGTATTGGCTAAAACATATAGAGACGATTATATGAGAGACTTACACGATTCGTATCCTCAATATAACTGGAATGAGAACAAAGGATATGCTACTGAAAGCCATCGTAAAAATATCAAAAAGCACGGTATCTCACCTTATCACAGGAAATCTTTTACTCTTTTTGAAACGCAAATAGATTTATTCGAAAGCGGGATAGAAACTGACGGTAATAGGGCTGTCGTAACGCATATTAAGTAGCTTAGACGCATTGCCATGTATAATTGATACTTCAAGTAAACCAAGACTATTAAAAAGGCAAATACAATCACCTCCTTCTTTTTTATAATACGAATCGCTTAAACCCTCTACTTCTGTCCTCCCGATCTGAAACCTTGCCTGTCTGATTTTAGCAACCTGTGTAAAATCTTCTATTTTAATGTTAGTAATGAGATTGCCATATTTATCAATGTGGGCTATCCTTCCTTCAATTTCGTTTTTTGTAGTTTTTATTTGCCTGTTTATAAGTTTTTGTATGGTAAGCTGTTGTTTACCGATATCATATAAGGCCCTTCCACTTGATAATGCTACTGCAGCATGAGCTAAAATGTTTTTCTCAGGAAAATTGGCAGCAATTAAATGATCGTTTTGCAGTTCAACTATAACAGATGGATTTCTATCCGATAACAATGAGAAAATTCCATTATCAGAACCTACAAAGTAATGTTCTTCCAATTTCATGGCAATGTATTTTTCATTATTTCTACTTTGAGAGCTTACAGCTACAAGATGCACAGTACCTTGTGGGAAATCTCTGAAAATAGAACTTAAAACAAAGGCAGCGTGAGGAATGTTAAATGGTTCTATTTCGTGAGAAATGTCAACTACCGTTATGTTTGGAATTATACTTAATATCTTCGCTTTTACTGAACCGACATAATGGTCACGCCAGCCAAAATCGGACATAAATGTGATAATTGCCATTTCAGGAAAAAAAATTAACTTTATGATTGAGAAACAAAGAAAACAGATTCATATCGAAACACCAACTAAGAACCTGAACGAGTCAATTATATACCTTGAAAACATATCACTTGTTGATTTTCTAGGAGCTAACCACGTCAATTTTGAAGAGATTGCACTTGCTTTTCCAGGTGCCAAAATTGTTTCACGAGGAAATGAAATCCGTATAAAGGGCAAACCAGATGATATCATCAAAATTCAGGAAATAATTAATTCTCTTTTAAAGCACTTTTCGAAATTTGGTCATTTACAACCGGAACAAATACATAAATTTTTAAATAGTAGCGTTGAAGATCAGAATTCTGAGAAGAAAGATGCGATCCTTCATTCTTCAAAAGGTTCGGCTATAAAGCCTAAAAATAAAAATCAACAAAAACTGGCCGACTCTGTTCTTACCAATGATATAGTTTTTGTTGTAGGACCAGCAGGAACCGGGAAAACTTATATGGCAGTTGCACTTGCACTCCAAGCCCTTAAGAATAAGGAAATAAAAAAAATAATTGTAACAAGACCAGCCGTAGAAGCTGGGGAAAACCTTGGGTTTCTTCCTGGAGATTTGAATGAGAAAATTTATCCTTATTTGAGGCCTGTTTTTGATGCTTTTGAAGAAATGGTTGCACCAGAAAAACTAAAATTTTACCAGGAAAATAATATTATTGAAATAGCCCCATTGGCATACATGAGGGGTAGAACCTTAAACCAGGCATTTATAATACTTGATGAGGCCCAGAATGCTACTAATATGCAACTGAAAATGTTTCTGACGAGATTAGGAATAGGTTCAAAAGCGGTAATTACTGGAGATTTAACTCAAATAGATTTACCAAGAAAAGATGCTTCTGGATTGTCAGATGCAGTTCAACGTTTAGGTAAAATTAGCGGAATAGATGTAGTTGTTATGAAAGCCACAGATGGATGTAGGCATCCATTGGTTTCTAAAATTGTAAAGGCCTACGGTGATGATGAATAAATAAATCGAAATGACAGTTTGGAATAAAATTAAAGTAGGATTAGCAGTAGTATTTCTAATACTTATAGGAATAGGAAGCTATTATGTATTTGGCCATTTTAGTGATGGCTATAGAGGCGGTACATTAATAAAATTATCCAGAAAAGGAGTTGTTTTCAAATCCTTGGAAGGTCAATTAAATATAGGAACTTTCCTGGACAACGGGAGAGAAAAACCCACTTCTCCTATATGGGATTTTTCTGTTAAAAATGATCCCAAGCTCTTTGAAATGCTTAACGAAGCAATTCTTACCAACAGAAGAGTTAAACTCCATTACCATGAAATGTTTGTAACGCTTCCCTGGAGAGGTGAAACCAATTACATAGTAGATGAAGTAGAGATTGTTAATTAGTTTATTAAATCTTTCTCTGTTACTTTGCAAGCCTTTAATTTAGATGGATCCATCTCATAAAAAAGCCCTTCTTTTACTAAAAGCCATTATTTTTCTTTATCACGATTTCACTGAAGAAGAAAAGGGACTTTTAGAAAGTGCGGCTATACAGCTTGATGCAAAGCAAGAACTATCCTGGGCAATGGATTTCATAAACGAAGATATCTATACTGCATATGAGCGCACTAGAGATTTTTTAAAAAAGACACTTCAAAGCGAAAAAGAGTCACAAAAGGTATCATATTTGTACGATGTTTGGACAGCAACCAATCAAAAAGGATTTATCACAGAAATGGAAGCTCTTGCTATGATAAAACTTGCTAGAGATTGGGGTGTAGAAAGTGAATTTATAAAAACCGTAAGAAATAAATAATGCTTATTAAGAAAGTGAATTGTTTGAAGGTTATTATCTTTTTGATATTGATTGTTTCTGGGCTTTTTTCTTGTGTGCCTTTAAAAAAGCAAATGCTTTTAACAGATAAAAAAGCTAAATCCTATAAAAAGCGCCAACTGGAAGACACTACAGTCAATCTTCTTCCATATGAATATAAAATCAGAAATGGAGATGTTATTTCTATTGACATTACCAATATAACTCCGGGTGAATACCAACTTGATAAAGTTGCCGTTGCCGGAGAAGTGAACTCAGGTTATTTAGTAAATGATTCTGGTTATGTAGATGTTCCTGTAATTGGAATGGTAAAAGTAGCAGGCCTTAACACTGAACAATGTAGAAACACATTAAAGGCAAAAGCTACAGAATATCTACATAATGTGGTTGTTAATGTGAAACTTTTAAGTTTTGAAGTCAATGTCATAGGCGAAATTGGTTCCCAGCTCACAATCAATTCCCCTGATGGAAAATTATCTATTATTGATGCTATTGCTTTGGCTAGGGGGCCCAATACCTACACTAACTTCGAAAAGATTAAAATTATAAGACAAAATGAAAATGCAGATAAAATGCATGTATTTTATGTTGATGTAACTGATTTGAATGTGGTTAATAACAGGGAACACTTTTACTTAATGCCTAAAGACATATTAGTATTTGAACCTCATAAATCTAAAACCCTTACCAATATACAGCGTAATTTAGGTTTGGCTACAAGTATAATTTCGGCTGTTTTTTTAGTGTATAGTACATTGATTATATTAAAAATAAAATAGAATGCAAGAGAACAGCAATGAAGATTTTATAGATTTTAAAAAGTGGTTTTTTCTTATTGGAAAGAGTTGGTATCTATTTATAATTGGTCTCACAATAGGCTATGTAGCAACTCAGGTTTATAAGCGTTATGCTATTAATACTTATACTATAAGGACATCTGTCCTTATAAAAGGAAGTAGTTCCAATGTCAATCCGCTTGCCCAAACTTCTTATTATTCAAGCAAACTTTCCCAAAAAAACTTAATCAATGAGATTAATATAATTCAATCTTTCGGCACAATAAGCAAAGTTGTCAATTCACTTAATATGGATGTATCATATTTTTTGGAAGGTAATATCAAAACAACTGAATTATATCCTTTCGCTCCGATTAAAGTTTTATATGATACATCTGGTCAAAATATACCTTATGGGGTAAATTTTGAAGTAAAATTTAGAGATAACAATCATTTCATGTTATCTCTAAAAGATAATCCTGACCTTATTTTATATCCAGATCCCATTGCTCTGGGTCAGAACGTTGCTTACAATGATTTTAATTTCAAAATCATAAGAAATGTGTTTGAATCCACCGGTAAAGAAGTTTTTATTTTTAAAATAAACAATTTAGCATCAATTACAGGTCAGTATAGGGGTATGGTTCAAGTTGCGCCCTTAGATAAAGAAAGTTCTATTCTGGTAATGTCTGTTGCAAGTTCAAATCCTGTTAAAGAAATTGCTTTTCTAAATAGGTTATGTGCTGTTTACATAATTGAAAGTTTAGAAGATAAAAATTTTACAGATAATAAAACTGTTGAATTTATTAATCAGCAGCTTGCCGTAATTAACGATACTCTGAATAAAATTGAGGGTAATATGGAAGGCTTTAAAAAGCAATATAACGTTATTGATTTAAAGACCGAATCGCAAAATGTATATTCTAGAATTAAGGAATATGAAAGAGCAAGAGACAAATATAACCTAGATATAAAGTATTTTAACTACATAAAAAAATACTTGGAAGAACGATCCGATTATAACGATATGATTGTACCATCTTCCGCTGGCATTAGTGATCCTTTATTGCAATCACTTCTTAGCCAAATCGTAAATCTTCAACTCAAGAAAAACACTGAATTCAAAACATCTAATTCAAATAGCCCTTTTTATAAAGATAATGAGGCCAAAATTCAAGAAACAAAAAAGAATATTTATGAACTCATCACTAATATAGAAAAGAGCAATAAAATTTTTATTGATGATCTTGATAGAAAAATAAAATTAGAACAAGGTTCCTCTTATAGTTTAATAGATACAGATAGAAAGTTTACAAATGTTAAACGCATTTACGATATTAATTCAAGCATTTATAGTTTCCTCCTACAAAAAAAGGTTGAGGCTTCTATAAATAAAGCTGCAAATGCCCCAGATATAAAAATTGTAGACGAAGCTTCTATTTCAGGTCCAGTGAGACCTAATCACAAAAATATTCAGATGTTTGGAATGATTTTTGGGTTAATAGTTCCCTTAATATTTATTGTAGGGAGAGAATTAACTAATGGAAGAGTAAGACATAAAGATGATATTACGAAGGTAGTTAATATTCCATTTTTAGGTATAATTGGTCACAATCAAACAGAAGAAAGTCTTATAGTAACCAAGAAGCCGAAATCTGCCATAGCAGAATCCTTTAGATCCATTAGATCCAATCTTCAGTTTTTTTTAAATACACCTGATAAAAAGGTAATTCTTGTCACGTCAGCAATCAGTGGAGAGGGTAAAACTTTTAGTTCTATTAATATTGCTTCAGTAATCGCTATATCAGGAAAAAGAACTGTTCTAATTGGAGCAGATATGAGAAAACCAAAGCTTTTCAATGAGTTTGGTGTTAAAAACGATTTTGGGCTAAGCAACTATTTAGTGGGAAGATGCACATTAAACGAAGTGTTGCAAAGTACTGAAATTGAGAATTTAACAGTAATTACTTCTGGCCCAATACCACCTAACCCCTCTGAACTTATTTTAAGTCCCAGAATGCTGGAATTATTAGACTCTTTAAAAGAAAGGTTTGATAACATTATTATTGACTCTCCTCCAATTGGACTCGTTACCGATGCCAATATTTTGATGAACTATACCGATACTAATATTTATGTAGTAAGAAATGATTATAGTTCTAAATCTTCTGTAAAATATCTTGCAGAATTATATAATAGTGGAAAAATAAAAAGGCTTACTATTTTAATGAATGATATCAAGCCACAGGAAAGTTATGGTTATAGCTATGGCTATGGCTATGGTTATGGCTATGGTTATGGTTACGGCTATGGTTATTATGTGGAAGATGAAAAACATAATGAAAAGAGTTTTGCTTGGCTAAGAAAATTAATTCCGGGTTCTAGGAAAGCTTTAGATTAAATTGTGAAGAAGGGTTTTTAAAATTGTGCAGAAAGCCTACCTTTGTGCGATTTTATCATACCCTCAAATGCCAAAAGATACCTCAATCAAATCTGTTTTAATTATCGGTAGTGGTCCAATAATCATTGGTCAAGCTTGTGAATTTGATTATGCCGGATCTCAGGCTTCCCGGTCTCTTAGAGAAGAAGGAATTGAAGTAACCTTAATAAATTCTAATCCTGCCACTATCATGACTGATAGTGTGACTGCAGACCATATTTACTTAAAGCCTCTTGAGAAGAAATATATTATTCAAATTTTAGAAAGGCATAAAATTGATGCAGTTTTACCTACAATGGGAGGTCAAACTGCCTTAAATCTTGCTATAGACTGCCAAAAGGCTGGAATCTGGGATAAATATGGAGTGAAAGTGATTGGTGTAGATTTTCACGCTATTGAAACTACAGAAGATCGTGAGAAATTTAGGTTAAAAATGATTGAGTTAGGCGTTGGAGTCTGCAAAGGTAAGACAGCACGTTCATTTTTAGAAGGTAAAAACATTGCTCAGGAAATAGGGTTCCCACTTGTAATCAGACCAAGTTTTACATTGGGAGGTACCGGGGGAGGTTTTGTTAATGACGCAGTAAAATTTGATGAAGCTCTTACAAGAGGATTACATGCTTCACCAATTCATGAAGTTTTAGTTGAACAAAGCATAAGTGGTTGGAAAGAATATGAATTAGAATTGTTACGAGATAATAAAGGAGATATAGTTATTATCTGTACGATAGAAAACTTTGATCCAATGGGAATACATACTGGAGATTCTATTACTGTAGCCCCAGCAATGACATTGTCTGATACAGCCTACCAGAGAATGCGAGATCTTTCTAAAATGATGATGAACGGAATTGGACAATTTGCAGGTGGTTGCAATGTTCAATTTTCTATGCATCCGGATACTGAAGAAATAATTGCAATTGAAATTAATCCCCGGGTTTCAAGATCTTCAGCTCTTGCATCTAAAGCTACAGGATATCCAATTGCAAAAATTGCCGCTAAACTTGCAATAGGCTATAATCTTGACGAACTAGAGAACCAGATTACCAAATCCACTAGTGCATTTTTTGAACCATCTTTAGACTATGTAATTGTTAAAATACCAAGATGGAATTTTGATAAGTTTAAAGGTGCAGACCGAACATTAGGACTTCAAATGAAATCTGTAGGTGAAGCCATGGGAATTGGACGAACCTTTCAAGAAGCTTTGCAAAAAGCTTGCCAGTCTTTAGAGATTAAAAGAAATGGTCTTGGAGCTGATGGCAAGGAAGTTACGAATCAGGACGAACTCTTATACAGTCTTAAAAATCCAAGCTGGAATAGGGTTTTTCATATCTACGATGCTTACAAGCTAGGCATTCCTCCTAAAACTATTCAATCATTAACTAAAATAGACCCTTGGTTCCTTAACCAAATTGAAGAATTAGTAAATTTTGAACGGGAAATAGAGAAATTTAATCTTGCAAATTTGCCATATGATCTTTTATTTGAAGCCAAGCAAAAGGGTTATGCTGATAGACAAATTGCACATTTATTGGGATGTCTTGAAAGTGAAGTTTATAATAAACGGGTTGAATTTAAAATAGAAAGAGTTTATAAACTTGTTGATACATGTTCGGCAGAATTTGAGGCTAAAACTCCTTATTATTATTCTACCTTCGAACGAAAACCTTTAATTGGCGATCTAATATCTAATGAATCAATAGTTACTGACAGAAAGAAGATTGTAATTCTTGGCTCTGGACCAAATAGAATAGGTCAAGGTATAGAATTTGATTACTCCTGTGTTCATGGAGTTTTAGCTGCCAAAGAATGTGGTTATGAAACTATAATGATAAACTGTAACCCAGAGACAGTTTCTACGGACTTTAATGTAGCAGACAAGTTATATTTTGAACCTGTATTTTGGGAACATATTTACGACATAATTCAATTAGAAAAGCCTGAAGGTGTTATAGTTCAGTTAGGTGGTCAAACCGCTTTAAAACTTGCTGAAAAACTAGAGAGATATGGTGTCAAAATAATGGGTACCAATTATAAATCTTTAGATTTAGCTGAAGATAGAGGGAGCTTCTCTTCTCTGTTGAAGGAAAATAATATTCCTTATCCTAAGTTTGGAGTTATAGAAGACGCTGAACAAGCAGTCGAACTTTCTAAAGAATTAGGTTTTCCATTACTTGTCAGACCTTCCTATGTACTGGGTGGACAAGGGATGAAAATTGTTATCAATGAACAAGAATTAGAAACCCATGTTGTAAATATTTTACGCGATATTCCTGGAAATAGGGTTTTACTTGATCATTTCTTAGATAGGGCAATTGAAGCTGAGGCTGATGCAATTTGTGATGGAGAAGATGTATATATTATAGGGATAATGGAGCATATAGAGCCTGCAGGAATACACTCTGGGGATTCTAATGCTGTTTTGCCACCTTTTGATTTAAATCCTATGGTGATGAGGGATATTGTAGACTATACAAAGAAAATTGCCTTGGCACTTAATACTGTCGGACTTATAAATATTCAGTATGCAATAAAGGATGATAAAGTTTATGTAATTGAAGCAAACCCAAGAGCTTCCAGGACTGTTCCCTTTATTTGTAAAGCATATAAAGAACCATATGTGAACTATGCTACTAAAGTTATGTTAGGTGATAAAAAGGTTAAGGATTTTGATTTTAAACCTTACAAGCAAGGTTATGCAATTAAAATTCCAGTATTCAGTTTTAATAAATTTCCGGATGTCAACAAGGAACTAGGACCTGAAATGAAATCAACTGGGGAGGCAATATATTTTATTGATGACATTTATGATGACTTTTTTGTAAATGTATATTCAGAACGAAACTTGTATTTGAGTAGGTAAATAATACTAATGTTAAAATTCTTCCTCATATCAGCGATCATTTGGTTTGTCATAATTAAATTATTGAGATTTAAGTTTGTCGTTTACAAAGGTCCTGGTACTTCAGGATACCAGCACAATAAAAACAGGGAAGGTTCAATATCAATGAAGCCAGGTTTTAAGGTAGAAAATAAGAATGCAAAAGGAGACAAGGGTGAATATGTCGATTATGAAGAAGTAAAATAAGTAATGGAAAAAATCAGGCTTTTTACAATTCCAAATCTTGTCACTTTAGCAAATTTGCTGAGTGGATTATTTGGAATTGTTTTTTGCTTTCATAATAAACTTGATTATGCTTGCTACTGCATTTATTTCGCAGCTTTATTTGACTTTTTAGACGGTTTTGTTGCCAGATTATTTAAATCTTCGTCAGAGCTAGGCAAACAATTAGATTCTTTATGCGATATTGTTTCTTTTGGTGTTCTTCCTGGATTTATAATGTACTCCACATTGTTACAATATAAAGAAATTTCATTTGTTGTTCCTGTGTTTTCAGCTTTAAGATTGGCTAAATTTAACATTGATCAAAGGCAGAGTGATGGCTTTATTGGTGTGCCTACGCCAATAAATGCCTTTTTTCTAACAAGTATTTTCTTTACATTTTCTTCAAAAGTCTCTGTAGAAATTAATTATATCCTTCTAGGTTTTATAATGTTTTCTTCTGTATTACTTGTTTCAGAAATACCCTTAATGTCACTAAAATTTAAAAATGTTATTCTTAAGGAGAATATTTTTAAATTTATATTAATTGCATTGTCTTTGATTTTACTTCCTGTGCTTAAATTAGAGAGTTTCATTGCAATCTATTTTATTTATATATTATTATCTGTCATAAATAATTTTACCAATAGGAATAATGTTGTACATAGCTGAAATTGACGTAATGCCTCAGAAAGAGATTCTTGATCCTCAAGGTAAGGCAGTAAAACTTGGACTTAACAATTTAGGGATTCTAAATGTAAGTGAAGTTAGAATAGGTAAACATATCACACTTGAAATTGATGCAGAAAACAAAGATGTGGCATACCAAATGGTTGAAACATCTTGCAAAAAGTTGCTTGCAAATCTTATTATGGAAGATTTTACAATAAAAATTTCTCCTAAAAATTGATAGATTTATACAATAATTTAGATATCAAAGGAGTTATTTCAATATAATCATTCAAAAAATGACTCAGCTAAACCGCTTATTTTTAATATTATTAGTTTTTCTCTTACCTATACAATTATATTCACAGAGTGATACTTCAAGTTATCAAATTGATTGGAAAAAGCCAGCAACCCTAATACTGGATGGCAAATACACCAAGATTATTAGCTTTGAACAAGCTTCTCACAGAAGAGAAAATCAATATTTGCCCTCATTATTAGTAAGTGTAAAAGGGGTGTATTCTATTGAATACAATTTACTCAATATTGAATGGTCTGTACTATCCGATGCAGAAATAATAAACCTACCAAGAAATTACAAAATCGGAACAGATATAAAATCTTCCATCTATAATGCTGCAGAAAATAATACAAATGTTGCCCAAATAGAGATAGTACCATTACGAAGAAATTCTGCTGGTCAAATCGAGAAAGTAGTTAAATTTCAGGTAAAAGTTTATCCTGTTACTCCTCCTAAGTATGAAAATAAAATCTCAGGAACGCAAAAAAGAATTTCCGCCTCAGGCTCAATATTATCTCAAGGAGATTGGTATAAAATTCCAATAGCAGTTTCCGGTATTTATAAAATAGATTATAAATATTTAAAATCACTCGGTTTAAATCCATATCAAATTGATATACGAAATCTTCAGATATGGGGTAATTCCGGAGGGATGCTTCCCGAATCATGTTCCTCTATACGTCCTGTAGATCTTAGTCAATTACCTATATTTATAAGTGATGGAAATGATGGTAAATTTGATGAAAAGGATTTTGTTCTACTTTATCTGGAAGGTCCTGATGTTTGGACATACAACCCAAGTTTACCCTATTTTACTTATTCTCATAATATTTATTCAAACAACTCCTTTTGTTTTTTAACTATTTCAAATTCTCCTGGTAAAAGAATTGATGTTGAAAATATTGTTCAACAAAATTCTGATATAGTATTAAGTACATTTTCAAATAGATATCATCATGAGGTTGATATTTATAATTTTTTATCTTCCGGTAGAAAATGGTATGGTGAAGAGTTTGATAACAATCTTAATCAATCATTTAGCATTCCTGCTAATGGTGTAGTAGCAGGTTCCTCTGTTCATGTAATGTCATCCTTCATGAATAGATCTCCCCAACCTGAAACAAATACTTTTGATTTATCAATAAACTCAACACCTTTTATTTCACATAATATTCCAGGAGGTGGCTCAGGAGTTTATGATAGAATAGGAAATGACGAAGTATTTAATGATTTTATTTCTTCAGATAATTTTGTTGGGTCACAAAATTTATTATTCAACATTAATTATAAAAAGAACGCTGGTGTAGGTAAAGGCTATCTGGATTTCTTTAGTTTCACATTTGAAGATAATCTGATTTTCAATTCAAATTATTTAAGCTTTAGAAATTTTAATAGCAGAGTGAATGGCGTTGTGCAGTATAATATAAATTTAAATACTTCTTCACAAGTTCGTGTGTGGGATATAACTGATTTAAACAATATTTCAGAACCTAGTGTAGAAACATTAGGTCAAGTGGCAAGTTTTAAATTTATTTCAGGAACTGATACTGTTTTAAGAGAATTTATTGCTTTTTCAGGTACATCATTTCCTTCCCCTAGTGATGGAGAAAAGATTCCAAATCAAAATATTAGCGCTA
>JACMRH010000403.1 GCA_014376535.1 Cytophagales bacterium
ATCAGATTTAAATTGCTGTACAAAACCCATTTGCTTTTGTAACTTTGTAAAAACGCAAGTTGATCAAATGAAGCTGTTCTGGCAAACATTATTAGTGGTTCTTTTTGGCATTATGATGTCTTGCAAAAAACCGCCGGAATATCCTAAAACACCAGAAATTACATTTTTGTCAATTACCAAACAAAAAATCAATCAAAAAAGAGGTCCTGGTAATTTTATAACCATTGATTCGGTCACAATATCATTATATTTTAAAGACGGTGATGGAGATTTGGGCAGATCTGATGACACTGAAAATTACTTTTGCAGAGTTCTTATAAAGGATAAGGATACTTTTAAAGACATTCTTGTACTTGATACATTAACCAAACAATACATTCCTATTCCTAAAAATGGAAGATTTTTTCCATTAAATGTTGATGGCAGACAGGGTCCAATTGAAGGCACTTTGAATTTTGGTCCTTCCCTTAATTTTTATGCATATGTATCTGACACTGTATCAAACTATACATTAAAATTTCAAATACATATTAAAGACAACGCTGGAAATTCAAGCAATATGGTTGAATCAACCCCGGTTCTGGTCAATCTTTATTAAATCTACCTTTTCAATTCTAAAATGAGTTTTGGTCCATTATAAAACTTAGCCAAATCCCTGTCAATCACTAATTTATCAGCAAAATTAAGAGCTTCAAAAGCAGCATGTTCAGTGCGGTCCATTTCCTGAGGACATTTAGCTTTAGACTTTAATGCCTTAATAGGCCTAATTTGATTTCCTTTAGCATATTCCAGTTTCCCACTAAAAGTATTGCATCCAATACTTCCTGAGATCTTTTTATCAGCAATGGCAATAACAAAATCTGATTGTTTGTTTTTTACATTCACCATTTTATCGCCTTCCCAAACGTATTGCATTTTCCAGTGGCTCTGAGAATAAGCGTTAATGCTAAGGATAAATGTGATTCCGAAAATTGTTGTTAGATTTTTCATTGTATTTCTGTTAGGGTTAAATGATTTGCTTTAATTATTTTATCGGCAATTTCTTCAGTTATTGCTAATGAGATAAATAGACTTTCATATTGTGAAGGAGCAAGATAAATACCTTTTTTCAACATTCCCTGAAAATACTTACCAAAAAGTATAGTATCACTGGTTTTAGCTTTATCAAAATCAATGACTTTTTCGGAAGTAAAAAACAGACTGTACATAGAACCAATCTGATTGATAGAATAAGGTAAACCAAGACTATTTATAGATTGTTCAATTCCAGAAGTTATGTATTCAGTAATTTTATCAAGGTAAGTGTATACAGAAGGGTTGCCTGAAAGATGGTTTAACATGGCCAGACCAGCAGACATTGCTATTGGATTTCCGGACAACGTTCCCGCCTGATATACAGGGCCTAAGGGTGAAACATAATCCATAATTTCCTTTTTTCCGCCATAGGCACCAACTGGCATTCCCCCGCCAATAATTTTGCCAAGGGTAGTAATATCGGGCTTAACGTTAAGCCTTTCCTGAGCACCTCCTTTTGCTAATCTAAATCCAGTCATAACCTCATCAAAGATCAGAACCACCTTCTCTTCATCACATAGCTTTCTTATTCCTTCCAGAAAACCTGGTAGAGGCAAAACACAGCCCATATTCCCAACTACAGGTTCTAGAATAATAGCTGCAACATTCCCTCTATTGGCTTCAAGTAATTGTTTTACAGAGGATAAATTGTTGTAAGGGGCTGTTAATGTATCATTAGCAACTCCTTGTGTAACACCGGCACTATCAGGAGATCCCATCGTAACCACCCCACTTCCTGCAGAAATCAAAAATGAGTCTCCGTGACCATGATAACAACCTTCAAATTTTATTATTTTTGACTTTCCGGTAAATCCTCGGGCTAACCGAATGGCAGACATTGTCGCCTCTGTTCCAGAGTTTACCATCCTTACTTTTTCAATAGATGGTACCATTTTACAAATCAACTCAGCCATCAAAACTTCTTTCTCAGTTGGAGCACCAAATGAAAAAGAGCTTGACAATGCGTCCTGTACTGCATCGATAATTTCTTGATGTGCATGGCCTAAAATCATTGGCCCCCAAGAGTTTATCATGTCTACATAACTATTTCCATCGACATCAAAAAGATATGCTCCTTTTGCTGATTTCATAAAAACAGGATTGCCACCTACTGCTTTGAATGCCCTTACTGGAGAATTTACCCCACCAGGTATTACATTCTTAGCCCTGTTAAATAATTCCTGACTTTTTGTGTTATAGATAGCTAAAGTAGAATTGTACATTCAGATTAATTTATAGTTGTAAAGGTAAATAGAATTGGTTATTGAACCGATATTCATCAGTAACAATAAGAATTTCTCAATTAAATCAGCTTTAAATCCCCTGGTTTTGGATATTTTAAAAGTGCTGAAAAATCCTCTTTCCAAAAATCCAAGTCAAGGATTTTGCCCTCGGTGTCCTGTGTGAGGGTAATGATAACTGATATTTGATCTGAGTCAATATATTTAACCTGAATGATGTCGCCGGCATAAATGGCATTTACATTTCCCAAACCAATACTTCTCATTACCGCTCCTTCATAATCTGATACTTCAGAATTAATAGGATAATGAACTGATTCTAAATGTTTAAGAGAAAGTAAATGTTGGATCAGGTCTACTTCTTCTTGTTTAATACTTCTTTTTCCCATTTAAATGGTATTAATAGTTAAAAAAATCTGAGTTACTAGTATAAAATCAAAATTCCCCTTTCTAATTCAGAAAGGGGAATTTTATATAAATTATCTCTGGAAATAAAATGTAAACTGTTTTCCTTTTGTGTTTATAAAAGTGCCTTTACCATCACAGCCACCATTTCCATAATCAATACTTCTGGTTACACCCTTAGACAGATTTGAAAAATCAATTCTACCAGCAGTAATTTCCCTGAAAAAATGACAACCATAAGACAATTGAAGCGGACTTGAGATATTAGCAGAGACAGATTCGCCCTGGCCATTTGTACCAGACCAGTTGCCGGTAATTGTAAATGAATCGTCTGTAATATTATTAACGGTATTTATTCCGGATCTAGCTCGTGTTTTATTAGCTGTATATGTCATTGACCTACCATCAATATTAGAGATTGAACCATTAGCAACGATATTAAAAATCCATTTATTAGGGTCATTGGATGTTTGTTGTACCATTTTTTTAATTACACTAATAGAGCGTCCACCTACTTTGGTATTTGCAAGTGTGATGTAAGCAATTAAATCGCCAGTTGTTCTTTGACCTTTGTGAAATATCTCAATGTTTCCACTTCTTGTTTGTCCATCATTACCTGATCCTGAATAAATTATTGTAGTGTATTTATCATAAGTAATGCCATCTTTAACCGTTACAGAATCCTTCCTGACGATGGTTGCATAACTTCCTGCTTCTTCCCTTAAGTTACTTGAAGTATTATCGTCAAAGGCCCTATCAATATCAGAAGATACAGAGTTCATATCGTTTTCACTGTTACTCAAGTCTCTTTCAGTTGTTAAATCTGGATCAGGCTCTGGTTCATCTTTGGCCTTCTTTTTACAGGAAGTTAATCCAATAGATAGGGCAATAACACCTACAGCAGTAAAATGCATTAATTTTGATATCGTCTTCATTGCGGTAAATTGATTTTTTGTGAATTATAGTCCTTTGACTACTCTTTACGGAATTGGTTTAATCCCGATCAAAAAACATTTTTCAAAGTAAAATTTTAGAGAAAGTCTTTGTTCAATTTGATAAAAAAAAGGGCAACCCAATGGATTGCCCTTTAATCTAAATCAATAAATCTGTTAATTTTTGATGATTGATTTTGTAAGCACCATTCCACCAAAAGTTGTTTTCACAACATAACTTCCTGATGCCAACTGGTTACCAATTACAACATTTTGGTTAGTGTAAGATGGTATTGTAGCTCTAACATTCCCAAACATATCAGAGATTTCTACTACCATTGCAACATTCAAATCTGATGCTACATATACTGTAGAAACATCATTGAATGGATTTGGAAACACAGAAAGATTATCTACAGCTGCCATTCTAGCTTGTGTCGCAGAAGTACTGGATTCACAAACAGACAAGTTTTTAACTATTAAATTGGTTGTAGCGTTTGGTTGACCAGGCCAATTAATGTTTAATGTAAGATACACATTACCAGTTGAAGAGGCAGTTATCTTTACAGATTTCGTAGTAAATGCTGAAGAAGAGAATCCTGATGGTACAGATACTGCTGGCTGAGAAAGAATAGGCCCGTTACCATCATAATTTGATGCAAAAGCTGCGTTTATTCCTGAAACAGGATTTACAGCATCATTTAAAACATCAAATGAGAGTGTATACTCTTTACCACTTGTAATCGCAGTTTGTTTACCTGATTGAATAACCCATAGGGTAGAATTTCCCCAAGCCCTGTGTGTAATTTTCAAGCCATTTGATGCATCAGAGACACCTGAACCATTTGTATTATCAGACCAGGAATTTCTCACAACAAATTGCGATGCAGGTGGTAAGGCCTGAGTAGCACAACCAGTTGGTGTTGGTGTCGGAGTTGTTGTTGCATTCACTGTAATTGAAACAACAGCAGATGTTGTTGATGCACCGGCATTGTCTGTAGCTTTTGCAGTTAAAGAATATGTTCCAGCTGTTAATCCAGAAATGGTATAGGAATAAGGACTGCTCAAATCCTCGCCTAGTTTTGTACTTCCCTGGAAAAATTCCACTTTGGAAACAGAACCATCTTTATCTGAGGCACTAGCATTGACTTGAATTGGAGTGCCTGCTGTAAAGCTTGAATTATTGGCTGGCGAAGTTATAGAAACAGTTGGTGCACTGTTGGCTGGGTTCGATGGAACAGAAGAAACAGCAGTTCCAAATTCAACATAATTTAAGTTTATTCCATCAGTATCAAAATACACCCTCATTACCTGATTTCCTTGAGTCAGATTTAATCCAGGTATAGTTATGGTTTGCCAGGTCTGCCATCCGCCAGTATTTGGTACTGAAATAGAACCACTTATGTTTGTCCCATTCATTTCTATATGAAATGATTTCCCAGCAGCACCGCTAGCAACTCTTACTTTAAGGTCGTATTTGCCAGAAGAAGATACATTAACTGAATATTTAAGCCATTCACCAGCAGCAGTCCAACCGATGTTATAGCCCGAACCTGCATCAATTGTTGCTTCGATGTCGACTCCATCATTTCTAAACTGCGCACCACTATTGGCGGCATCAGCATCAGAATAGGCGACTCCGCTACCTCCTAAATCATATTTTTCCGCCTCAATTCTTCCTGGAATGGAAGTCGGAGTCCCGCTAAAAGGAGAAAGAGTTGCTGACGGTGTTGGCGTCGATGTAATTGTAATATTAGCTGAATTTGAAGTTGTAACAGAACCAGCATTATCCGTAGCTTTTGCAGTTATCGCATAAGTGCCTGCTCCAACACCTGTCCAGGAATAAGTGTAGGGACTACTAAGATCTTCACCAAGCTTTGTGGTACCGTTGTAAAATTCAACCTTACTTATTGTACCATTCGCATCCGATGCATTGGCAGATAAGTTTACATTCGCTGGTGCTGAATAAGTAGTATTGTTCGACGGTGATGTTAAACTTACGGTAGGTGAAATATTTGTTGGTGTTGGTGTTGGAGTACTTCCTGAAATCCCTGGTAAATAAAAGTTACCAGTTAGCAAATAAAGATAAAGCGTTTTCAACGTTTGGTTAAAGTACGAAGAAGCATCATTTATTCCATTTAAGTCACTGTAAGAATCATTTAAATGGATTTGATTACCTCCTCCCATGGCTGCGGCAGCAAAAGCCCCAACAAAAGTACTGTTGTGCCATTGACCTGATGCTGTTCCATTTTGGTTATAACCATCTTTTATATTTTTGGTACCTCCAAGATTAACGCGTACAAAATCAGATGATTTTTGAGAATATGTTTTCGCTTCTGTTGTACCATACCATACGTAGTCTACAGCAATCCTCCATGGAGTTCTTGCAGCATCATAGGTATATTTTGTACCACCATTTACATAACCTCCTGCGTCGGAAGAGTAAGAGCCATCTGCCCTGGTCCAATCTGACACAAGCCCACCCACTGCATTATGTGAAGATAGGTTTGCGTTTATAACCTGATAAGTTTTAGCAGCTACACCATTCCAGAAAGACGCATCATTTGTAAACTGTCCAAATGCTCGAAAATATCCTGGGGCAAAATAAGATGGATTAGTAAGGTTACTGCCACCAAACATATCTCCAGGTTTTAAAACCGATGTTCCAGATTCAACTTCGTAATTTTTGATAGAAGAAATAAGACTTTTTGCATCAGAATTATAATTTATTGATCCTGTGCTTGCCCATTGGTAACTTGCAACTATTAAAGCCATTGCGGCATCAACTTCAGAATCTGTAGCTCCATTCTGACCTGAAATACCTGTGCAACCATCTATTTTCCAGTGCATTACACCATGAGAATTATTAAAATCTTTATAAAAAAGCCATAAGCCATCAAAAACACTTTTGTCGCCAGCATATGCAGACAGTAGCATACCATAGCCAATACCTTCAGAAACCGTTTGAGAAGGGTTATCAAACTTTACCCTATATCTCCCATTATTACATGGGGCAAGAAAGTTGGTTTTCCAAATAGCATAGGCTGAAGATGCGTCGGATGAGTTTTTATTCGATGGCATTAAGCCATATGAATATGTCTTATTTTGAGGAAAGGGATTGTTTTGTGCATGAATGTTGGAACTACCAAACATGCTTAACATTGCTGAAATAGCTAAGATTTTTTTCATTTTAGATTGTTAGTTAAAGCTTGTCAACAGAATATGACTATCTGTGACCTCTAACAAAATTAAACAATTAAAAGTTTTTATATAACTATTCTTATTGTTTTTAATTAAAATGAGGTTTAGCCCTTAATTATATATTATGTAATCGATCAGAATTTTATCCAGCAAAATCATCAAAAGCCCTGTCTGCTACTTTTATAATATGTTTTTTTATGAATTCTGCACCTTCTTTAGCACCGTCTAAAGAGTTTTTTAAACAGCATTCCCATTCTAATACAGCCCAGCCTTCATAATCATATTGGGCAAGTTTGCTAAAGATAGATTTAAAATTCACTTGTCCATCTCCCGTTGACCTAAACCTGCCTGGTCTGTCTATCCAATCCTGATAGCCGCCGTAAACACCCGATTTGCCTGTAGGATTAAATTCTGCATCTTTCACATGAAACATCTTAATATAAGAATGATAAATGTCTATATAGTCTAGATAATTAAGCTGTTGCAACACAAAATGACTTGGATCATATAAAATTTTGGCCCGCTTATGGTTCCCGGTTTCTTTCAAAAATCTTTCAAATGTAATACCATCGTGCAAATCCTCTCCAGGATGTATTTCATAACAAAGGTCTACTCCTGCTTCATCAAAAGCGTTTAGAATAGGTAGCCATCTTTTTGCAAGTTCTTTAAACCCTTCATCAACTGATCCTTTAACCCTTTGTGGCCAGGGATAAACTGTATGCCACATTAAGTTGCCAGAAAAGGTTCCGTGGGCCTTCAATCCTAAATTTTTACTTGCTTTTGCTGCATACTTAAGTTGTTGCGTAGCCCATTCAGCTTTTTCTTTTGGCTTTCCATGAAGTCCAGCTGGGGAAAAATTATCAAAGTTAGAATCCAGAGCAAGATGAACTGCCACAAGCTGTCCCTGTAAATGCGAACAGAGCTCAGTAATCTCTAAACCTGCTTCAGTTACAATTCCATTTATCTCATCGGCATAAGTTTTACTTTCCGCTGCAAGTTGAAGATCCAAACATCTTTTATCCCACGAAGGAATCTGAACTCCTTTATAACCAAGTGAATAAGCCCATTTACAGATATCTCCCAGATTGTTATAAGGTGATTGGTCTGTTAAAAACTGCGCTAGGAAAATTGCTGGGCCTTTGATAGTTTTCATTGATATTATATATAATTTTTTTAATCTATGGCATCATTCTTTAATTATAACATAGCTTTTGTTTAATTATTTAAAGGATAGATTAAACAAAATTAAAAATCTGATGTTGTAATTGTATGAAAAGATGTAATGCTACCAAAATTTTAATATTGTTGATCGCCTCTTGTGGAATGTTTTTTACAAGCTCATGTGTATTCAAAAAATCATCTTCTTCCAAATTGTTATCCCAGGCAATTAAAATGGGACCTTATGATGCAATTATAGTTCCTGGCATTCCATTTGATGGGTCAAAAGGAAAATGGAATTCCTTGATGAAAATGCGGGTGTACTGGTCGGTGTATCTGTACAAACAAGGTTTGGCAAAAAATATAATTTATTCAGGTTCAGCAGTTTATACACCATATTGTGAAAGTAAAATTATGGCATTATACGCTGTAGCTATGGGTGTGCCGAAAGAACATATCTTTATAGACAGTAGTGCAGAACATAGTACTGAAAACGTTTATTACTCATACCAAATAGCCCGAATGCAGGGTTTTGAATCAGTTGCAATAGCTACAGATCCATTTCAATCGCATTTCTTAAGGAATTATCCTGAAAAGATTAATGTAAATGTCCATTTTGTTCCGATAGTATTCAAAACCTTATTTACCCTGAATATGTTGGATATTGAGATTAATCCTCAATCTGCTTATGTGCAAAATTTTGTTTCCTTACAGAAAAGGGAAAGTTTTAGTAAAAGATTGCAAGGCACAAGGGGTAAAAATATTAAAAAATTTTACTACCCTCTTGATATAGATAGTTTAAACAATGGCAAAACAGCACTTAACAACCTGAATAACAATGTGGTTAAAGATTAGATTATCACCCAGCAGCTATTGTTTTTTCCAGAATGAATAACTGCATCAATAAATCTCATTCCCCTGACCCCATCGCTAATTGAGGGAAACTCCAATTCCTCATAATTAACAATTTTTCCACTTTTAAATTTCAATATTTCCTTTCCAAAATTTTTATAAAGATTGGCAAGAGATTCTATATAACCTTCCGGATGACCAGCAGGCAACCTTGTATATAATTGTGTTTCTGCATTCAAATATTTGTTTCCTGGTCTTAAAACTTGTTTCGGAGTATCTGCCAATTTTAGGATCAGATTGTTTGGATCAGATTGGAGCCATTCCAAATTACCTTTTTCTCCAAATACCCGTAATTTTAGTTCATTTTCCTCACCACTAGCCACCTGGCTAACAATAATGGCACCTTTTGCGCCATTGTCAAACCTAACCAGCATATTCGCATCATCTTCTAATTCTCTTCCTTCAACAAAAGATGTTATATCAGCACATAATTCTTTGATTTTCAAACCGGTAACATATTCCGTCAGGTTTTCTGCATGTGTTCCAATATCTGCAACACAACAACTAATACCAGCCTTGCTTTTATCTGTTCTCCACAAAGCTTGTTTTTGACCGCTACTTTCAATGTTTTCTGAAAGCCAACCTTGTTGATATTCCGCAATAACCTTAAAAATCTTTCCCAGCTTGCCTTCTTTGATAATTGATTTTGCTTCTTTTACCATCGGATAGGACGTGTAATTATGAGTTAATGCAAACACTAAATTACTTTTAAGTACTATGGTTTCGAGTGCCTTAGCTTCATCCAAATTGAAAGCCACAGGTTTCTCGCACATAACATGAAACCCGTTTTCTAATGCCAATTTACATGGATCAAAGTGTAAAAAGTTAGGAGTGACAATGGATACAAAGTCCATTCTTTCATTTTCAGGAAGAGATTTTTCTATCAAAATCATTTCTCTATAACTAGTATAGACCCTGTTTTTCTG
>JACMRH010000039.1 GCA_014376535.1 Cytophagales bacterium
CTATTACGTCATTTACTAAGTTTAAACCCAATGCAACAGCCCTGTTTTTGAGAGGAGAATGTGCCGATAAAGTTCTTGTACTAGGCGCTCCTTCATAACCTGCCCATTGTTGCCTGTAAAGTGCATTGATATTGAGGCAATCGTTAGCTCCTGCATAAGCTGGGTTTATAATTGTTTGATTTACAAGATATTGACTGTAAACCGGCACCAGTTGTGCGATTCCACTTTTCCATGACAAAGTCAGAATAAAAGCAAAGGTTATATGTAAGAAAGTTTTTTTCAATTACTTTCTTTTTAATAAGATATAACCATGTTTTTCTTTTGAACCTGCAATCTTTAGCTCATAGTAATATGTATCGTCACTTAGTCCACTACCATCCCATTGGTTTTGGTAATCTGCTGAAGAATAAACGAGCATTCCCCATCTGTTAAATACCTTTAGCTGGGTGCCTGGGTAACTTTCGATTCCCCTTATTTCAAAGAGATCGTTTTTATTGTCGCCATTGGGTGAGAAGCCGCTTGGAATATTGAAATCTGAATATGTAATCGTGATCATGTCACTTGAAACGGGGCATGTTCCATTGCTTATGGTCCATTTTAGAATGTTTTCACCAAAACTTAGTTGCCTTACTTCGGAGTTGGGATTAGAGTCGTTTTCTATTTTAGAACCACCCTGGATTACATTCCATCTACCTTTGCCATAGCCAGGATTGTTGCCTTGAAGAATATAGTTATCCTTTACTAATGACTGTGAAGAGCCAGCTACAGCGACTACAGGAGCTTCGTAAAATATAACACTAACGGTTTCAGTATTAGTACAATACTCATTAAACACTTTCCATGTGAATAATAGCTTTTGTTTATCCTTAAACCCAATGGTGGAAAATGGGAGGTTATTATTAGAGCTGACATTAGAATTAGGAATGACAGATTGGTTTAATAGCCACACACTATTACCATAATTCGGTTTTTTAGATTTCAAATGAATTACAGAAGAATCACATACATAAGTTGGATGCGATAACAGGATTGTGGCTTCTGATATTGAATCACCTACAAGATGTTTTACACGAGCGGATTCTGTGCATGCACCATTTTTAACAGTCCATTGGAATATATTCAAAGAATCCCGGATTGCTTTGGCCACACTTGTGGAATCTGTAATTCTAATTAAGTTTCTATCTCCGTTAATGGCTGTCCAAATACCCGTTTGATAACCTGTTCCACTACCTTTCAAATTGATTACAGATGTACAAAGAGAATCATCTTTTCCTACTGATTTAATTATTGGTTTTTTTGAATTATTGATGATGACAGAGTCTGTTTGTTCTTGACAAACCCCGTTATGTGCTTTGATGTAAATAATTTGTCCAGGGTTAAAATTTTTATTCATGTTTTTTATGAACGCCTGAGTAGAAGTTGAATTTATAGGCCTTTTGGTTATGTTTTTATTTAAACTATCTAAATTTTCTTTATAAGAAAAATTGACTTTAAACTTTAATGTATCCAATATCTGAAGTCTATAATTTGCGGTAATGGTTAGTGTATCTCTTTCGCAAAAATCAAATTCCCGAATTTTAGTGCTCTCATTGAGAACAAATTTTTCATATTTTTTAATATTAATTTCCGATATCCCTTGACAGCCGTTTTTATTTGCAATGTATTTATATCCATTGTCGCCAATAGCCAATTTTTTAGCCACAATACTATCTTTATTATTTACGGTACTGATTAACTTATCATTTGGCCCTAACCAAATTACATTATCGGCTCCCTGCACAATTTTCAATTCTGTCAATTCACTAAAGCTAAAATCTGTCAGGCCACATACTTCTTTTACAATTAAATTTTTTTCAATGCTAGGTTTTCTTTCGATTCTGAATGTGGCAGTCCTGGGAATGCAAATGCTATTTTTAACGGTCCATAAAAAAATAAATTCACCTTCTGCATTTATATCAGTAATTGGAAAGCTTAGCTTGGAAGTACTTGAATCTGGTACCGGAATGATAATAGGAACGTTTGTTCCAGGTTTATCAATTAAAGATAACTTTCCTTTTGCAGTTAATATATCACTTTTGGGCTTTGGCAGCATAATAGAATATGATGCATTACAAACAATGGTTTCATTTGGGTTTAATATGATAGTGTCAACTTGTCTGTTTTGAATCCGAAAAGTATCTGTTAAAAAGCATTTTGGCCAGATTTTATTTCTAACAGTTCGGTAAAGAGAATAAGTTATGTCATTGCTTAAGCCTCTTAGATCAACTTTATTATTGTTTGGAATCAACTTTTGCCCACTACTTAATTGAAAGTAAACGCTATCCTGGTTAAAACGAGAACTTATAATTAATGATGTATCTTTTGTACAAGTATTTAAAGTGTCTATTATATTTCTGAATCCTGAAGTAGAGAAAGTCGCATACTTCACCGAATCAATATCATAACAAGAAGGATTTTTTGTAGCAAAAACTTTCCATTTAAAATTGTTTAAACCTTTTGCTAATATTGCTTTTGCTGTTAAATTGCTAGTTTTATTTACTCTTGATGAGTCAGAAGCAGACATCCACATGCCTGATTCCAAATTATTATCATTGTCAATAGAATCATTTTTGAGGTCTAAACTAAGTTCGTTGCTATAATAAAGACAACTATCAGCATTTCTAATATTTGCTTTGCTTATAAAAGTGGCAAAGGAAGAATCTGAATCCCTGCAGTTATTGTTTGAAACCAACCATTGAAAACCAGTTTTACCTTTTTTTGTGAGTGTTGCTTTTGTAATGCTTGCCGAGCTGTCTGTAAACAAGGATTTAGGAAAAGAAGTCCATATACCCTTTTCACCTTTTGCTTTATTTATCAAAGATCCCTTTAAATTAATGCTGTCTTTTGGTGATTTCATACAAGTATCAACTCCGGCATTGGCTTTGGGAATAACTGTCAATTTCAGGTTAGTGAATGTGCTGCAATTTGCAAGTGTTTTGGAGGTCACTTTCCATACATAATTTCTTATGCCAGTTTCCTTCAAAGTGAAATTGTATAATGAATCTTTTTTTGCAATTAAATCTGAACTGTACAAATTATCCTTAATCCAGAAGGCATTCACATTTGATGTGTCATTTAAAGTTTTGACAGAGATGACTTTATCAGCTTCTGTTTTAACATAACAAGTATCCAAAGGCTTGTATTGTGCGTTTGGTACCATCACAATTACCTTAGTGCTTTTAGATGAACATACTTTATTAGTGAGAGGGCTTCTATACGATATTTCCCAGAATACTTTATTTTCTCCCTGAACCAGCAATGAGTCAGTAACTTGTGATTTGTCTGATTTAAATATGGTGTCGTTGTTTTTGCCCAGACTGTACCATTTAAATCTTTCCTGAGGATAAGGCGTTGTAAACTTAATCTCTAAAAGGTGGCGGTTAGTACCTTTTAGGCATGTATCATTAAATTTTTCAGCAGGCGTTACTTGGGTAATAACGAGGCTGTCTTTAGAAAAGCACTTTGGATCATAATTACTTGTTAGGGTAAGTATTATATTACTTTCTCTCTTGCTTAGGGTAATATTTGTTGTAATTGAGTTTGGAGAGGTAATTATATCAAGAGGTAAATTGGATTTCCATAAGACGCGATCATTTAATCCTTTCACTGTTGCTAATTTTATAAAATTAGATGTGATACAAGTGTCAAGGGAAGGGCTCACTTTTGCTTTGTTTACGGAAACAATGGCTACAGAAGTTTGAGATGTTTCAGAACAATTATTGCCCTTAATTACCAATTTGATAGTTTGCTGAACTGAGTTCAAATTTAATAGTGTATCAATTAATTTTCGACCGTTTTTAAACCTTACTAATTTATTGGTTGTATCAGCCTTTATCCATTGCGCCACTTCATAATTTTGTAAAGTGATTCCTTTTGGTTTTACTATAAATGTTGGTCCAACTGAACAAGTTGTGTCCAATTGTATAATGGGTGTAGTAAGCCTGGTTACAGACAATGAATCACTTGCCCTGACTATATTGTCAATCAAAATTTTCCTGCGTATAAAACCTTTTGCAGGGTTATCGATCTTTATTTGCTTTACATTATCCTGGGAAGATTCTACAATTGAAATATTTGGGTTGCTTGATTCCCAAACTTCTTGTTCTTGTAATAACACTCTTGGATCGCCACTTACCTGGAAACCAGCTGAAGAATTAATGCACATAGGCCCTGTAATTTTGGGACTGGTTACAACCTTTACTTTTAAATTCTCACTAAAAGAGCAAGAATTGAATTTGTTCTTTACTTCGAATTTGTAAACATTTAGACCGGCTTTTATTGTGTTAGGAACTGTTAAAACACCACCTTGTGTCTTACCTGTGGGCCCATCCCACGAAGTTGTATCAGAAATGGACTGGTTAGCAAAGGTTTCTCCAAATAATTTAATGGGTTTATTTAGCGGAAGTACAAAAAATGTGTCTGACATAGCTTTCGGCTTTCCAACAAATGTCACCTTAATTGTATCTCCTGGGATATCTGTGCATCCGGGGCGGAAAATAACATACCTTAAAATATAATTTCCTGGAGCGGTATTGTTCACTTGAACCTCACTAGGCTTGGTATTAGAAAATAATGCATCTGGATATTTAAATTTATCATTTAACCCGTTTCCAGTAAAATACCAAACGCTTTGTTCTTCATTTGTAGGTGCATTGCCTTTTAAAGTACCAACTAAAGTTTTAGAATTTGATCCATTTGATGGAAAACATGTATCCTTACCAGCATTCGGTTCAGTAAGTCGGAATATTACAATAGAGTCTCTGGATAGACAACCCCCAGCATGTTTCACATTCCAATAAATAGAATCCTTACCTATTGCGAGATTTTTTAACAGAACAGTTTCAGATGTATTGCCCGGAAAAAAAGATCCGGTTTTTGAAGACCATGTGCCTTTTTCTAATGATGATAATTTATTTGCAGATAAGCCAAAAATAGAATCATTTGTACAAGTAGAAACAGGTTTTTTGATTGTTGCCTTATTGTAAATGGTTACCGTAATAAATGCCGAATTAGGACACTTTGTTTTGCAATCGATACATAAAGAATCAGAAACAGACCATTTAAACTTATAGACGCCGGGAGGAAAGTTTAAAAACTTTAATTTACCACCAGGATACACTATTAAATTTGGATTATTCAGAACAGGAGTCGATGCTTCCAAGCTCCAGGTACCTTTCCCTTCATTTGCTGAGGGCGAGATTAATGGAATTATTGAATCTGTAACGAAAGTATTATTTGTTGTAGAAATACAACGATCTGAAGGTAAGAAGGCTTTGGTTAAAACTATGTATTTAGTAAAAACTGCAGGTTGTTTACAGCTGCCGTTTAATTGAAATGAGAATATATATACCCCAGGAAGTGGTGGGATAAATGTTGCAGTATTTGCTGTATCGTTATTAAATATATTGAGCTTTAAATCAAATTTAAACCATGTACCACTTTCCGGTATTTTATTTTTAAGCTGAAGTTTAAGCAAAGTATTAGGACTAAATATTGTGCAAAACTCTTTGTCAACTATTGGGGTTGATTCATATTTATAGAAAATTTGTACGGAATCCACTGAGGTTTTGCAACCAGGATTAAGCACAGTCCATTTAAACGAATTTACTCCTGGTGATAAACCAGAAACGGTTGTTGTAGCAGAATCTACTTTAGAAAATGTTCCAGAACCTTTGCCAAGAATAACAGACCACTTACCTCCTGATGCTGGGACGGCATTTAGTTTAAATTGGTTGGAACACGTGGAATCACTTTTGGTGCTAATTGTGGCTGTTGAAGGTTTATTAAATAGTACAGTTACAGAGCTTTTGTTCGAACCACATTCTTTTGTTGGGTTAGAAATTGTCCAAGAAAATGAATTTATTCCTTTTTGAAGGTTAGTTACTAAGGTGTAATTACTATTAGAATTTGATATAAAAGGTCCGTTAGGTAACTGAGGATTAGCAGTCCATTTACCTACCTCGTTTGGATCAGTGGAATCTGTAGGATTTGCTTTTAAATATATTATATCGTTACAAGTAGTATCATTTTTGCCTGCAACAGAATTTGTTAAGGAAATATTTTTAACAAAAATTGAATCTTTTTTAATAGGGCAAGCAGTTCCAGTTGTAATTTCCCAAAATAAAATCGAATTTCCCTTTGGAAGATTTTTTGCCTGAGTGTTATTACTTCCGCTATCAGCAAAACTAATAAAAGGATTAAGTTTAGAACTCCATTTGCCTGATCCCTTTATTGGCTTATTTGCATCAAGTAAAATGAAATTATTGCAAGTAGAATCAGAGGTTTTTGGAATAATGGCAGAATCAGGGGATTGATTATTTAAATAAACTGTAGCAGGTAGTGTAGAGGTTGGATCATTAGGATTATAAATTGTCCAGTAAACATTTACTATTCCTAGCTGTGTAAGTTTAATTAAAGTTGTAGGGCTCGTATCAGATTTTAAGAAAATACCTTTGTTAGGATCCTCTAAATACCACCTTCCTTTCTCATTAGATTGTGGACTATTTCCTTGTAATGTTATTGTATCGTTACAAACTAATTTTCTGCTGCTTTCAGGAAAAGGAGAAGATTTAGGCGAAATAATTATCGCTTGGGTTTGCGCATTTGTATTAAATAAAACCAGGCAAAACCAAAACAAAAAAATCAGACGTTGCATTAAAACTCCGTAGTTTCCTATTGAAAAGGATAGTGTGTTTAAGTTAGAAGACAATAAAGTAAGGTTATAATCTATATATCCTGCAATGTAAGATTGTAATCTCTAAATACGGAAAAAGAAGTGAATCTGGACGTAAAAACAATAAAAAGTTTGGTCTCAAGCATTTTTAAAAATAAAATACCCCCAATCTGGTATTCCAGAATGGGGGTAAAAATTAAAATCAGCACTTTATTTTACAACCTGCACTTTCAAATTGCTGGTAGTATTGCCGAATTGAATGCTAACATAATATAAACCTGCAACCAGCTCGGAAGTATTTATTTCAGTATTGATGGTGTTTGTTTCCATAATCATCAATGATTGCCCGGAAAGGTCGCTTAGTTTTATGGTAGCTTTCTCTTTCAGGCCAGGAATAGAAATGGTTACTTTCTCTGATGTAGGGTTAGGGTACAAGAATGCTCCGGAAGTAGTTTCTGTTGGTTCATCAGATACATAAACTTTGGTTTTTGCTTCATCCTGTGTTTCCTCTAAGCGGCAATTTGTTCCTCCAGTTTTAAAGCTCATGTTTATATAGCCTGAATTTGTGCTGTACCCTTCCTGAACTATATAGTAGGTTCCGGCATTAAGTGATCTTTGTAAAAAGGATTGATAAGTTTGAGTACAACCTGGGCCATCATCATTAGAAACTATAAATGCACCGTTTGCGTCAAGTAAACTTACATAACTATCATACAATTCTGATGTACAATTTGATATGGTTACAGTCTGGGTTGAACTAAGCGTGAACTTATAATAAATATCATCGCTTGGTTGGCCAACATAATCATTCCCAAAACAAGCAGCATTGTTTTTAAAATCCAAAAACGAAAAGCAGGTTCCAACGCCAACGTTGTTATTGATTAAAATGGGATTTGATAATATATTTCCCGGAGCAGAAGCACATGGCAGAATTCTAACTTCTGTTGTGATATCACCCACATTTGTATTATAACCTTCACTCGCAATATAATAGGTTCCCGGAGCCAGATTTGTTGCCAATGAGCTTTTATAACTTCCTGAACAGGAAGGGCCATAATCGTCGTTAAAAGCTATTTCTGTTTTGGCAGCATTATACAAATGCAAGTATGAATCATAGATTGTTGAATTGCAATGGCTTATGCTCACGTTAGCTTGTTGTGTAATAGTAAAAGAATAAAATATATCATCACTCGCCTGGCCTACATCATTTTTAAAACCATTTGCAGGATTATTGTTTTGGGTACTGGTATAAACGGCTCCTTGAGCCAGGGTGCCGATATTAATAGGATAAGTAAAATTTGAACCTGTACGATTACAATTTGATATAAGGACAGAAACATCATTCGATCCAACATTAGCTGTAACCAAATCATGATTTCCATCTCCATTAAAGTCTCCAACTGAAATTGAATAAGGAAGACTGCCAACTGCATATGTAGTTTGGGCCAAAAATATTCCATTACCATTACCTAATAACACTGAAACATTGTTGGAATTATAATTAGCTGTTGCCAAATCTTGTTTTCCATCTCCATTGAAGTCGCCAACAAAAACTGAAAGTGGATAAGTGCCTACTGCATATGTTGTTTGGGCCTGGAATGTACCAGTGCCAGTACCCAATAATACAGAAAGGTTATTTGAAGTTGCGTTAGCAATTGCTAAATCTTGTTTTCCGTCCCCATTTAAGTCACCAACAGAAACGGAACTGGGGAGAGTGCCTGCAACATAAGTTGTTTGGGCCAGGAATGTACCAGTTCCAGTACCCAATAATACCGAAATATTGTTTGAAGTTGCGTTAGTAGTAGCCAAATCTTGTTTACCGTCTACATTGAAGTCGCCAATAACAACAGAGATTGGGTAAGTACCAACTGCAAATTTCGTTTGAGCCAGAAATGTACCAGAGCCAGTACCCAATAATATAGAAACGTTATTTGAATTGGCGTTAGCCGTAGCCAAATCTTGATTCCCATCATTATTAAAGTCAGCAACTTTAACTGAATATGGTAAAAATCCTACCGCATAGGTAGTTTGAGCCTGAAATGTACCATTGCCAATGCCCAATAACACCGAAACATTATTAGAATTATAATTAGCAGTAGCCAGGTCTTGTTTTCCATCTCCATTGAAGTCACCGACAGAAACTGAAATTGGATAAGCACCTACCATATAGGTTGTTGAGGCCTGGAAAGTACCAGCACCTGTACCTAATTCAACTGAAACGTTGTTTGAACTATTATTTGCTGTTACCAGGTCTTGTTTTCCATCCCCATTGAAATCTCCAAGAGAAACTGAAATTGGGGATGTACCTAAGGGATTTGATATAGCAGCTGCAAACGAACTGTTACTACAGGCATTTGCTGCATCAAAGGATTTACTGCTGGTTGCAGTTAAATTATTTACTTTTAGAGAGATAGGCCCAAATGAAGCTCCTGCGGGTACGGTAACTGTTAGGGATGTTGCAGTTGCTGCTGTTACTGTGGCCTTTATTCCCTGAAAGGTTACAATATTGTTTGCAGGAGTAGTGCTGTAACCACTTCCTGTAATGGTTACTGAGCTTCCTATAGTGCCGCTGGCCGGTGTGAAGGATGTGATAATAGGAGGAAATGGTGTGCAGGTTGAAAAAAGTATAGAGACACTATATGAGCCAGAGTTAGGAATTAACAAATCTTGTTTTTCATCTTCATTGAAATCTCCAATACTAACAGTTCCTGGATTATTGCCAACGGTATATTGGGTCAAATTTGAAAAGGTACCTGTGCCGCTACCTAATAAAACAGTAATATTGGTGTATGCCTTATTTGCAAAAGCAAAATCTTGATTCCCATCACCATTAAAATCACCTACGCATCCCTCTCTTGGATCACCCCCAACATCATAACTAGCTTGGACAACAAAAATACCATCCCCTTTGCCTAATAATACTGTAACTGTTCTTTCTGTTGTGTTACAAGTGGCCAAATCTTGTTTTCCATCGCCATTGAAATCCCCAACTGTGACAGAAGCTGGTGTGGTACCAAATCCTAAGGCATATGTCACTTGAGTCTGAAATGCACCATTTCCTAATCCTAACAATACAGAAACATTGTTTACTTCGGAATTAGCTGTAGCTAAATCCTGTTTTCCATCCCCATTAAAATCACCAATTGCAACTTTTGAACATAATCTACCTGCTAGATATGATCTTGGTTTTAAGAACGTACCGTCACCGATTCCCAATAACACTGAAACATAATCATTATTATTTGTAACTAAGTCTAGTTTGCCGTCTCCATTGAAGTCACCAACAGAAACAGATGATGGATAACCGTAAATATCATAAGTTTTTTGGGCAAGGAATGTACCTATTCCAGTCCCCAATAGTACAGAATAGGTTTGTCGAAAATAACTAACCGTAACCAAATCTAGTATTCCATCTTTATTAAAGTCTCCAACTGATACATCATCTGGAGAGTCGCCTACTGCAAAAGTTTTTTGGTTTGAGAATGTACCAAAGCCAGTTCCAAGTTGAACCGAAACACTGTTGGATCCTCCATCAGCAGTGACTATATCCTGTTTCCCATCATTATTAAAATCTCCAACTGAAAGTGTATATGGTCGATAGGTTACTGCAATATTAGTTACTGTTTTAAACGAACTATTATTACAAGAAATTGAGGCATTAAACGCTCTACTGCTTATTGCAGTTAAATTATTTACTATAATAGAAATAGGCCCAAAGGAAGCTCCCGCAGGCACAATGGTTGTTAATGAGGTAGCCGTTGCGACAGTAACGGTTGCCTTTATTCCTTGAAAAGACACGAAGTTGTTTGCAGGTGTAGTACTAAACCCAGAACCTGTAATGATTACCGTGCTGCCTATAGGGCCACTAAGGGGGGTAAATGAAGTGATGACAGGAACCTGGGCAAATGCCGTAGTAACCAGACACACGCTTGTAAGAAAGGTAAATAGTTTAGTTTTCATAATTAGGTATATATGTAAACATTAAACCTAATAGATATTTAATCAAAAAGAAACATTTCGTAATTAATTGTTTGTTAATATTTTATACATGAAAGAGATTATTTTTATAGGTAGGTAAATTGGTAAAAGCTAAACTCTTTTTTATTATATATTTTTATAGTTAGTTGTTTTCATATCTGTTATTTTTATTCTCATTTGATAAATTGTATCCTTTTATGCAATTTTATTTGTCTTAATAACCGGCAAAACAGCCTTTTCAAAATATGAAACCTAACAGTACTTACAATCTCATCTTCTTCCTTTTAATAAGCTTTACATTTCAAACATGTAAAAAATCTTCCAAAGCACCAGATCCAGTACCAACTACTGTAGTCAACAATCAATTACCACCTGAGAATAACAAAGGGGTAGGAGGGTCAGCAAAAGATTTGTTACTTGCATCTAAACCGAAATTGGTCGTTGAGATTCACTATATGAAAGGCTTTGCTTTAGAAACTGCGTCAGTGGATAATCTTAAAACTTTCCTTCAAACTTATCTGAATAAGCCTGGCGGGATCCAAGTGGTTCAAAGTGAAATACCTGCTGTAGCTACAAATCCATTGTCTCTGGCTGATGTTATACAACTGGAAAAAAATTACCGGACTGTTTTTACAACTTCAGATCAGGTAGCAATACATTTTTTAATAACTAATTCAAGCTACACGTCCAGTGGAGTTTTAGGAATTGCCTATTTGAATACTTCTTTGTGCCTGTTCGGTAAAACTATACATGACAATACCGGTGGGGTAGGACAAGCCTCTAGGGTAAAAGTTGAAAGCTCTGTTTTGAACCACGAGGTAGGACATATTCTCGGCCTCACAAATTTAGGTACTCCTATGGTTACCAAGCACAATGATGATGCACATACTGATCATTGCAATAATTCAAACTGTCTTATGTATTTCTCAACTGAAACTACAGATGTTTTAGGAATACTTTTAACAGGAAATATTGCTGGTTTGGATCAAAACTGTATTAATGATTTGAAAGAGAATGGAGGAAAATGAGTGGGATTTACGATTTTACTATTTACGATTTTGTAAAATTGTCGTAAAAGTCAGCACTAAAGATTTAACCCTAAACATATCTTCAGAGTCCTTTTTGCTTGACCAAAAAGAACGAAAAAGTCAAGGCGGTGGAAGAAATGACTAAATTTCTTTTCCCACAC
>JACMRH010000404.1 GCA_014376535.1 Cytophagales bacterium
ATTTAATCAGACGGACGGAATGCGGGTGACACACCGCGCTTGGGGAATGGACAACGTTTATATTATTCAAACCGGAAAGAAAACCCAGTTAACTGCCTCAATACCAATAAGTATAAGTTTTGATTTTAAGAACGACATTTCGATGCCCGTAAATGACTTTGAAATCGGTTTTGCTACAGGTGAAAGTTCAAGCGGACCCATTTTGTCACAATCATTGGTTCCCTTGTCTGCTGGTAGTATAAATGCAACCTTTTCAACCAAAACTATAAGCATAACACCCACAGCTACTTCGGATCTTTATTTAACCATTCGATTGAAATGGGGTAGCCAATTGTGTATGCAAAGCAATACCGTTTTTAGAAACATTGCAGTATGCCCTGTCGTAAATGCCAGGTTATCAAACGATTTTCCTGTTGATGATATGTCAGGAAATTCTTCTTCTTTTAATTTAGTTGTTGCTCCAAACCCGAGCGAAAATAATTTCAATATTTCTATAAGTAGTTCTAAAGATTTGCTGAAGATTAAAGCCACAAATCTGATAGGTGAAATAGTGTACGAGAATGAAGAATATAATGGCGGAAACAGTTTAGATATTGGTGGTGACTGGCCACAAGGTGTTTACATCTTGCAAGTACAAAACGGAGAAAAAGTTATTAACTCGAAGCTTAAAAAATTCTAAGCTGTTTAAAGTTAAAAGGCCGGCAAAACATATTTGTTTTACTGGCCTTTTAAAAAATAATCGGAGAAATACCAATCCCTATTTTATCACTCTCAATTTTCGAGTGACATTTTTGTTCTGATAAGTGAAGGATACCAAATACATTCCTTCCTTAAGATTTGAAGTGTTTATTTCAGTTAGAGGAGATATTGCATCTAAGTTCTGGATAATTTTACCTGACAAGTCTGATACCCTTACTTCCACAGGCTCGGTTAATATGGGTATACTTAAAGTAGTTTTACCGGTGGTTGGGTTAGGGTAAAGTGCTACTGTATTTTCTTTTTCACCTAAGATAACATTATCATTATATCTAGCATTTACAGGCTTATCGTTTTGACAAGCAGTATGAGTTTCCGTAGGACAACTTACGAAGACTTCTGTTGTTATGTCACCTCCAATATAATCATCTGTTTCAGTTGCGATAAAATACTTGCCAGGCAATAAGTCCATATCCACTATCGGATGACACGGATTGGATGAAAGACCTGCTGTACCACCGTCTAAAATTTTTCCAACATTTGACTTGAACAGGTATAATCTAATATACTTAATTAATGACTTACATTGACTGATTCTAACATGAGAAGGTACCGATAGGGTAAAAGTGTAAAAAATGTCATCGCTTTTCACTGCAAAGTCATCCCCGAAACCATACTGCGGATTATTGTTTTGAGTATCAGAGTATGAACCAAACTGGCCAAAGGTCCCTATCTGTATAGGATTTAAAAAATTTGTCCCCTTTTGTTTCGGATCAGGTGTTACAATAACATTAATTTTTTGAGATGCTGTGCACCCAATTGAATTAGAAGCTTTTACCGTATATTCCCTGAGACCTATAAGCTCGCTTTGTAATGTCACCTGAGGCCCGGAATTTGAAGAAAGAAAAGTAGGAGGTGTCCATTCATATGATAGTTGACCACCTTCATTCTGCCAGGTACAGCCATAGATGGTACCATTCTGTTTGTGAGAAGAATAGTCCCTGACCACATTACCTGTGCCTTCATTCATTTTCCAGGCTCCAAGCAGATTTGAATTACTGTAATCACTGAATGTGAACATGGAAGAAATTATTTCCTCTGGTGTACGAACGATATTCCATATTTTAAGGTCATTCATATACCCTTTGTATTTATCAGAACCAAGCTGCCCGATGATCAAGCTTTTCATAGAAACAGAAGTGCCCGATGGAACTGGGATTGATACTCTTAATTTTCCATTTACATATATTTTAATAATGCCTTTGTCTCCACTACAGGTTACGGTTACATGATGCCATGAATTAACTAAATCTGCAAGTGACGGAAAATTTAACCTGGCGGGAAGTTTGCTTGGGTTAGCCCAGTATTCAACAGTGAACGGACCTGTCGAGGACGGGAATTGTGGTACTTTTATATTGTCGTCAATCCCGTCAAAAAATAAAGATTTTCCAGCTTTAAGTAAAACGGGAGAATTAGCTTGTACAGTAACGTCACTTTCAGGAACAGTTAAATGTACCGTGCATGCTTCCTTATTAGGCAAAACCTTCCATCCTGCAACAGAAATATTTATTGGTTTTTCTGGAATAGAAGGACAAAAACAATTATTTTGGGCAATGATACTGTTAAGTATGTACGGAAGTTTTGGAAGTGCTGATAAGTTGTTATTACTACAGTTCAACTTTTGGAGCTGTTTAAAGTACTCAATCCCTTCTATACTGTATATTCCTTTTCCACTTATATCCAGGGAAGTTTTAGCAGATGAGTATGCACAGTTTTTAATTAATAAGTCATCATTAGTAAAACAACCAGGATATTCTATTTTTAAAGCTTTACGTAATTCAGGGTCAGGTATATAAATTTCATCCGGAATCTTTGTGTAAGTGACTTTCAGTTTTGGATGCAAAGTTGAATCAGGATCGTCACCGGATGCAAAAAACAATCCGGAATAATAATTCTCATACCGAAGTCCAAGCATAAACCCATAGTTGGATTCAGGATTCAGAACCATATCTGCAATTTGGGAAGTTACATTCAGGGTATAATTCTGATTACCATACGTGCTTTGCGGAAGAGTTATATATCCATTTGAAGCAGTGCTGGGCTGGTTATACCAGTTTACTTCATGTTCTTTCCATGGGCTGGTGATTCTGGACAAAATTGAAGCATTGGAATTACTTAAATGATTATGTCCGAAGATACTTATATTGTCAGTAAAATTATTTGCAAAGAGTGTTAGCTCTGCTGATTCAATGATGGCGTCTGCCGGCAAAGAGGAAAGATTGAACTGTATAAGTGACCTATGCATACTTGGAATTCCCCCGAAAGTCCAACCCCATGCGTAAAAGTTTTTTGTGTCGCCAAAATTGGTTTCGTATGAATAGTTAGTGACCAAAGCGTCTTTTCCTTCTACACCTGGCTGAAGAATTGTTGTGATTTTTTGCGCATTTAGCGCAAGAGGAAACAGTAACAGCAGTAAAATCTTTTTCATGATAATTGTTTGTTTTTAAATGGTTAAGAAAACTTTAGTTTAGATAAAATAGGTATTTAAATATATCGGTTATGCCTAATGAAACCCTGAGATATTTAGTTTGGTAAATTCTCTAAACAAAGAAGGTAATTTATATATGTATGAGAGTAAAAATAAAGTTAACAATTTGTTATATCTGTTAAATATCCTTCATAAGAACTTAAAATTCAAGTTCTTTTTGGTCGGACAGATGCCCGCATTTTTAAGTGAAGGAAGTTTGGAATACGAGCTGCCACGTTATGTATGTTCACCATAGCTGTCAACCTAAGGAAATATGGCCAGGAAAGTAAACTAAAGAATCTTTTAAGCATATGGGTTAGAAATTTTTATCAATACTTTACCAATATTGTATCTGCAGAACGTTTTAAAGCTATTGCTAGAGATACAAAATTTAAACAACGTAGTTGATTGATAGCTTCAACTCCTGTAAGCAAATGCTCAAGGTAAAAAATCAGGCACTCTTAAACCCATATAAAGTATAAGCAGTAAACAAAAATTATGAGTTCTGGGAAAGAGATTCTTTAGCTGTATATGTTTAAACGAAAGAAGTAGCATTTTAAAAGTTTAAGTAAATTCACAATAATCCTTTAGCAGAAGATTGGAATCTTGTTTCGGAACCTTCTCAATACATATTCTTCATTCGGTTTTTATGAAAAATGTCGCTAAAGATTTTAGGTAAGAGTTGTAAAATGGTTCGTAAGGTCACGTTCCAGGGCGTTGATTAGATTATTATTATAATAAATACGTTAAAACCAAATCAGTAACCATTGAGTAATGGAATACTATTAAGGTATTCAATTTTTAAACTTTACCAATACTTAAATCTCTTTTTGTAAAAGGCACTTTACTCAAAATCCTTTTTGCGTGTTATTTGATATTCTCATCAGGCCTTTCATTTGGTCAGAATAAAGATGCTGTTAAATATAACAACGCAATTGTAGGCCAGCAGCATAAAGTGGTTCCACATATTGTAAGGTTTTTTGAAACACACGCCAAACATGGTTGCAGCCTTGAGAAGGCTATGAAAGAAAAGGAACGGATTGAATTGATGCTTGATAAAGGCATTGTAAAAATACAAGCAATCAAACCTTATGACGGCAATGACTCTTTGAGACAGTCTGGATTGAAATGGTTGAAAATATATAAACATTCATTTGATGTGGACTTTGAAACAGCCATCCCTCTCCCATCTAAAAAAGATAAAACCGAAGCCGATAAGCAAAAGTTAAAATCTATTCAGGAGTATGTTTGCAGAAGAAGATAAGATTGACGAAGAATTTGAGCTGGCTCAATGGGCATTTGTCAAAAAATACAATCTCAAAATGGTAGAGTTACCATTGGAACCATCGAAATAATCATTTTAAAAAGCATTTTTATAAATTATTGAAGTATGAAAACTACTTGTTTGCTGATTTTTTTACTGAAAATTTTCTTGTTTACTTCTTGCGTTACCAGAAACCCAGCCTGTGTCAAGGCACACAAAAACATCAAAAAAATGCACCTCAAAAATTGGGTAAAGGCTGGTAAATTGCTGGATGATAGCCGGATGTAGTTATTTTAGCCAGAATTTCCTCTAACTTTTTAGCAAGAATTAATTACCAGATATTCATCAGGCTTTTTAAACTATATATAAATCTTACCTTTTATTTCTTTGTTTCGTATATGAGGTAAACTTTAACAAAGATGAATAACTGGACAGCTGCAGAATTCCTAACCTACATTTATCAACTGGTGGCAGATTCTGATTTTGAAACAGAAGACACCGAAATCAGTATTGTAAAGGTGCAGGTCGGTGAGGTTTTGAAAAAGCATTTTAACATTCAGAACTATTCCTATCAAACTGCTCTAAAAATCATACAATCTACAGAGGGTGTTACTTTATTGAACTGCACAGAAGTTATCAAAAAACTAATGCCCACTTTTGAATTTTCTAAGGAAGCAAAAAGAGACATTTTGGATGACCTTAATTCAATTGCGTCTTCTGATGATACCGTGACCAAATCTGAACTGGAAACGATCAACTTTATAAGACAATCTTTTATGACTGTAGATATGCCTCTTAGCTGGTAATACTAGTAGAAAAGATTTACCTGTCCTTCAGAATACAATTCCTCTTCCCTCCAGTTTTTAACTTTTACTTTAAAAACATACACATCACTGTTTTGTGATATGCCTTTAAATTTTCCATCCCAGCCTTCTTCAAGGTTTTGACTATCATACACCATTTCGCCCCAACGGTTAAAAACCTGGAATGATAGTAACTCTTTTATTCCCCAACCTTTTACAACTAAAAAGTCATTACTTCCATCTCCATTTGGAGTAAAGGCGGTTGGCATTTTTACAAATGTTTCTGGTTTTACAGTAATCGCAAAGCTGTAATTATTATTGAAACAGCCTTTCACATCAGTCACATTCAATTTGTAAACAATATCTGAAAGAGGTTTCACTACCGGGTAATTGCAATCAATACAGCTTAGCCCCTCTTTTGGAAGCCAAACGAAACTGTATAAACTATTCTTAGTTACAGGTATCTTTGCAAAATCTCCTACCACCAAAGTAGTATCCCAGTCTTTTAGAGGCAAAGGACCAATTACATTAGCAAATACAGACAGTGTATCGGTACACCCATTTTCATCATATTCTTTCACACGGTATTTTTGAGATTGGTTTATGGTGGCTTTAGGATTAGGAACAAGCGCATTGTCCAGTCCGGAAGTCGGACTCCAGG
>JACMRH010000405.1 GCA_014376535.1 Cytophagales bacterium
AAAGAATGTGAAAAAGCAATGGAAGAGATATTAGGCGACCATTTGCTCAGCAGCGAAATCCCCTCAGGGCAGGCACCCAGCCATAAAAAAGCAACAAAAAAGAACAAAAACACCCCCTGTGTTGATTTTCAAGAATACAGTTTCCGCTACTTCGGGGGTGTTGATTTGTTTGCCATAGAAGGAATAAACCAAAACACGGTGCTGACTCTGATGGCGGAAGTGGGTACGGATATTACCAAGTTTAGAAGTTCTAAAGCGTTTGCTAGCTGGTTGCATATTTGCCCCAACGAGAAAGTTACGGGCGGTAAGGTAATTAGTCATTCCTTAAAAACTCACTTTTTGAGTTTTTAGATTTATTTTAAAAACCCTATTCACAAAAACAAGAATTAAAAATTCGAGCCAAAGAACAATTTGCTTTTTGATTTTATTGAATTTCATTTTCAGATTGTATCCAATGCCTGCTAAAAGTGCATTGTTTATATCTCCAGCCACTCCCTTAAGGAAGTTTAATCCCAAGGCGTGGTTTCTTTTTAAATGTGATATCGTTGGTTCTATTGCGGCTCTTGCTCTAAATCTTTTTCGGGCAACCTCTTGTTTGTACCTTGATTTTTCTCTTGTGTTTTTCGGTATTTCTATTTGTGTGCCCTCAACTTGTGTAACGCCTCTAAACCCTCTGTCTGTACTTGCTATTTCAGGTCTTGTGCCTCCAATGAGTGCTCTGACCCGCTCACTCTGCGCCAATGATTCTTCAAGGGTTTTACTGTCGTGCGGGTTTCCAGAAAACCGTTTTATTGAGGTAATTATTCCTGTCCTGCGACCTCTTGTCACGGCCACTTTTGTCCCGAATTCATAAGCCTTATGAGCTTTCCCTTTTGCTATACAGGCCGTTTGAGGCTCGTGCAGACTATAAATTTTGTCCTTGCTGTTCCTTTCTTGTGCGAGTACTTTTTTGTAATTGCTAAATTCCGTTTCGTATTGCTTTAGAATCCTCTCGGGCAACTTGCGTTCCAACTCCCTGACCACACGTCTGCCAATGGTCCGCAATTTTTTTCGTGCCATTGAAGCCTTTTTTTTCCTTTTTGGATGATGTCCAAAATAAGCATCCCGAAGATGTTGTTTTGCCACCCTTTTATAAGTCTGCCTTTGTTTGACTCCTTCCTTTTCAGATATTCTGGAACAATTGTCAATTACTTTCTTCGCTAATTTCGAATCGGTTGGAAAAGTGATGTTCTTTTCCTGAACCGTCGTGTCAATTTGAACTTCCCTTTCGTTTTTCGCCTCTGGGTGCAGCGCCACCGTTTGACTTAAGATAAACTCTAATCCACTTTCTTTCAGTCTCTTTCTGAAATGCACAAACTCGCTTGGGTCGAAAGGTTGCTTGGTTTGAAAGAAATCTTCTCCCGTAAAATATTGCCAATAAGCATTCTCGATCCAACGCTCCACAACAGATTCATCACTTTCTTTGAACATTGCTTTCAGCATCAGCAAACCTGCTATTTTTCTGATCGGAATAGAGGGCCTTCCCTGCTCTGAATACAAGTTTTGGAACTCGGACTCCATTTTCGACCAATCAAGCTCTTCGGCGAGCTTTACCAAGGGATGCGCAAGGTTGATAAGGTCTGTCAGCCTGGTTTGAAATAAATTCTGCTGAAAATTTGGTTTTATTTTACCTAACATATTGCCACTTTTTTATAGCGTAATATACACTTTTCGGCAATTTAACTTACTGTTTTTGACTCTTTTTTATCTATAAGTTATTAACAACCAATTTGTTATATCGTATTTAAGGAATGACTACTTAAAAGTACATAGCTTATTGAGTAATATCAACTTATTTTAAAGCCAATAACAACATTAACTAAAAAATTATGAAAAAATTTGCAAATCCTAATTTACAATTGTCAAAGCGTGAAATACCGATTGTGCTTTTCCTTCTTTTACTATGTTGCGTTTTTCAAGTGAATGCACAGCTAAGGAATGTTATCAGCAGTCATATTGGTAATACCTTTAATGGAGGAAATAATAAGTGG
>JACMRH010000406.1 GCA_014376535.1 Cytophagales bacterium
GGTGGTTTGGTCGAATTCCAAAAATGGGTTCAGGCACATATTGTAAAGCCTCAGGCCGCAATTGATGCAGGAATTACAGGTTCTGTTTTTGTTTCTTTTGTAATTGATAAAGATGGAAACGTAAAAAATGTAAGAATGCAAAAAGGATTTGGATATGGCTGTGATGAAGAGGTGGTTCGAGTTGTTAGTCTTGCTCCAAAGTGGAAACCTTTAGTAAGAGCAGGATTTGCCGTGGAATCTCGGTATTCAGTACAAATTTTTATACATTGATGCTTTTTGAAGCCTTAATGACAGTCAAATGATTAGATTTGTTGCAACTATATTCTTAATTATAACTATTAATTAGAAATGAGCATTTTTTATACAAAACCAGTAAAATCCTTAATAGATCATTCCAATGGTGATGAAACAAGTTTCAAAAGAACACTTGGAAGGTTAAATCTCACAGCATTAGGTATTGGGGCAATCATTGGTGCAGGTATTTTTGTTTTAAGTGGACAAGCCGCAGCTCAATATGCAGGTCCGGCAATTATTCTCTCTTTTGTCATCTCAGCTGTTTCATGTGCATTTGCCGGCTTATGTTATGCTGAATTGGCTTCAATGATACCTGTAGCTGGCAGTACTTATACATACGCCTATGCTACTTTAGGTGAACTTATTGCCTGGATAATTGGCTGGGATTTGATATTGGAATACTTATTTGCTGCTTCTACCGTTTCAGTAGGCTGGTCAGGATATGTAACAAGTTTTCTAAAGGATTTTGGTATTGTTTTCTCGCCAGAATATATCGCAGCAACTGGCACTAAAATGATTAATCTTCCCATGGAAGGCTGGAAACCTTTTACTCACCAATTGGGAGTTGCATTAGCCCAAAAAGGTATTTTGATAGATCAATTACAGCAGACTACTGCCATAGTAAATGTGCCTGCAATGTTAATAAACTTGATTTGTACGGTCATTCTGGTCATAGGAATAAAAGAATCTGCAAACGTCAACAATATCATGGTGATATTGAAAGTGGCAGTTATCCTGTTATTTATAGGATTTGGCTTTTTCTTTATCAATTATGATAATCTTACTCCATTTATTATTCCTGAAACGATTGATGCGGCCGGAGTTTCTCATTATGGATGGAATGGAATATTGACAGGCTCTGCGGTAATTTTCTTTGCATATATAGGATTTGATGCAGTTTCAACAGCTGCACAGGAAGCAAAAGATCCTCAAAAAGATGTTCCGTATGGAATATTGGTATCGCTTGCTGTATCTACAATATTGTATATTTTGGTTGCTTTAGTGCTTACAGGAATTGTAAATTATAAAGAACTGAATGTTTCTGATCCTATCGCTTTGGCCGTTAATACAATGGGAGAGAGCATGATATGGTTAAGGCCGGTTATTAAGATTGCAGCAATAGCCGGGTTGTCTTCTGTTATATTGGTAATGTTAATGGCGCAGCCAAGAATATTTTATTCGATGGCAAAAGATGGTTTGTTGCCAAAATGGTTCTCGGATATGCACCCAAAATACAAAACCCCTTACAAAAGCTCAATTTTATGTGGACTGGTTTCTATGGTAATTGGTGGCGTACTACCAATTGATATTTTAGGGGAGCTGGTTTCTATAGGTACTTTACTAGCATTTGTAATTGTGTGTGCCGGAGTTATGATTTTACGTAAAACCCGTCCGGATATTCCAAGAGTATTCAGGACTCCCTGGGTGCCTTTTGTTCCCATTGTTGGTGCATTGATTTGCATGTGGCAAATGTCTTCTTTACCACTTGATACATGGATAAGGTTATTCGTTTGGTTGGCTATTGGTCTGGTTATTTATTTTATTTTTGGTAAAAGAAACGCTGCAAAACAAAGAGCAGAATCTATTTAAAATGCGACAGGATTATCTGAAAGGTGATGGGGATAACCAACCTTCCAATGACAAGGAAGTTGATAAAGCTTTACGCCCTCTTTCATTTGAAGATTTTGCCGGACAGGATAAAGTAGTTGAAAATCTTAAAATATTTGTAAGGGCAGCAGCACAAAGAGGTGAGGCTTTAGATCATGTATTGCTACATGGGCCCCCTGGCTTGGGTAAAACAACTCTTTCAAATATAATTTCGAACGAGCTAGGAGCAAATATTAAAATCACATCAGGTCCCGTATTAGATAAACCATCAGATCTTGCAGGACTTCTAACAAATCTTGAAAGTTTTGATGTTCTTTTTATTGATGAAATTCACAGGCTCAACCCAATAGTCGAAGAGTATTTGTATTCTGCAATGGAAGATTACAGAATAGATATTATGCTGGATTCTGGACCTAATGCAAGGTCAGTCCAAATTGGCCTTAATCCATTTACTTTAATTGGCGCGACTACACGGGCTGGTTTGCTTACTGCACCATTAAGAGCAAGGTTTGGGATAAATGCAAGACTTGAGTATTACAATGCACAGCTTTTAACAGGAATTTTAGAAAGATCTGCAAAAATCCTGGGTACACCGATTGAAGATAATGCTGCTTTTGAAATTGCCAGAAGAAGCAGAGGAACTCCCAGGATAGCCAATAATTTGTTAAGAAGAACCCGAGATTTTGCTCAAATAAAGGGCAAGGGAACCATTACTTTTGACATTGCCCAATTTGCTTTGCTTGCATTGGATGTTGATCAGGATGGGTTGGACGAAATGGACAACCGAATACTGACCACCATAATTGAAAAATTTAAAGGCGGACCAGTTGGACTATCAACTATTTCTACTGCAGTAGGAGAGGAAGCTGAAACTATAGAAGAAGTTTACGAACCTTTTTTGATTCAGGAAGGATATTTAAAAAGGACTTCAAGGGGCAGAGAAGTAACAGAACTTGCTTATAAACATTTAAAAATGGTTCCACCGGCTCGAAGTGGTACTTTGTTTGGGTAATATTCTAATATGGAATAAGAGCCCATCAATTAGTGGACTCTTATTCCTCAATTAATAAGCCAATTTAAACTCTACTCGACGGTTTTTTGATTTACCATCTTTGGTTTTGTTGTCCACTACAGGAACAGTGTCTCCAAAACCTGTAGCTGATAACCTTGAAGAATCTATACCCTGTTTAATCATATAATTTTTACAAGCATCTGCACGTTTTTGAGATAAAACTAAATTTTTATCAGGTTTGCCAACATTATCTGTATGACCTTCTATGTTGCAAATCAAAGTCGCATCATCTTTTAAAATTGATACTAAGATTTCAATATCGTCAAGTGACTCTTTTTTGATAACGTCTTTGGCAGTTTCGAAATAAACACCTTTGGCTGATTTGGCAGCTTTGCGTACAATTTCTTCTGCAATTTTAGGACATCCTTTGTCTTCTGGTAAGCCGGCAACATCAGGACATTTATCTCTTGCGTCAACAACTCCGTCACTGTCTTTGTCTGGGCAGCCACCAAGTGCTACAGGGCCAGCTATAGAAGGACATGCATCTTCACTGTCCTGTATTCCGTCACTATCCGTATCCGGGCAACCTTGATATGTTGGAAGGCCTTTAACTGAAGGACATTTATCATCTGGATCGGCAATAGCATCGCCATCTGTATCTGCGCAACCTGCAAATGCCTTCGTTCCTCGAATTGTAGGACATTTATCTTCTATATCAGTAATTCCATCATTATCACCGTCAGGGCATCCAGACATTGTTACTAGACCTACTAAATTGGGGCATTTGTCATCCTTGTCTATCACTTTGTCACCATCAGTATCAGGACACCCACCATTTTCAAGTGATCCTTTTACAGTTGGACATTTATCATCCGAATCCATGATGCCATCACTGTCACCATCTAGGCAAGCAGTAGTTGAGGCATAGACAGTAGAAACACAAATAGCGTTAGAGCTTATAACAGATACTCCGTTACTTGTCACCACATTACAACATTGTGAAAAGGATTGAATAGAGCATAAAGTAACACAGCAGGCAGCAATAGCTGTAAACAGAGCCTGGATTTTTTTCATAATTTCTTTTTTTTTAAGGTTTAAAGTAATTTAATTTTAAAGGTAACAAAAAATGCATGTGTGTAGAAGACAGGTGCATTTTTTACCTCTATAATTTTATTTTTATCTTAATTTATTGAAAAGTGATTAATTCCTGAAGTCTTTTTGCGTTATAAGCCGAAAATCCACACTGGTCATTGTCAAAATAGATGTAGACTTGTTTGCCATCTTTGATCCAGTTTTTACATTTTGTCGCCCAATCTTGAAGTAATTCTTCGGAATAACTTCCTTGGTATTTAGCTCCGGGACCATGTAAACGTATGTAAATAAAATTTGCTGTTATTTCAAATGGAGATATGTGTTGGTCCAATTCATATATGCAAAAAGCATAATTATACTTTTTTAGAATTTGATAAACCTCCTCTGAATACCACGTAGGATTTCTGAACTCAAATGTATATTGATATCCTGTTGGTAAATGTGATAGAAACTCATCAAGTCTATTTAAATTAATCTTCCAGAAAGGATGTAACTGGAACAAAATTGGCCCTAATTTTCCCCCTAAAAAACCTACGTTTTCAAAAAATGTTTGAGTACTTAAAATTGGGTCTTTTAGTTTTTTCATGTGGGTTATAAACCTACTTGCTTTAACAGAAAATATAAAATCATCAGGAACAGAGTTTACAGTTAGTAAAAATTTCCGGTGTTGGTAATCTGTAAAACGAATTATTTACTTCAACAGTATTAAAATGTGATAAATAGTGGGGCAGTTGCTCATTGGATTTTGCAGCATAAGGATAAAAATTTCCAATCCAATGTTTGTAGTGCCAGCCAGAGGTGCCTATGTGTATGCCAGAGTTTTTCATTTGTATTTTCAAGGACAAAAAAATCCACACCAATACATGTGAATAATTTATAAAAAATAGTGTTAATTATTTAATTAACACTTAAATAATAGATTAAATATATTTTCTACGTATTATGCAGAAATTTCAAATATTACTTAATGTTATCCAAAATAAAAGTGAATCTTAGTCAATCATTTATTAAAAATATATTTACAATAAAATAGTGTAAAAAGGATTCTCAGAACCTAACTACTGACTATTAAAATAGTATATGTACCAACCTGTAAGCTATATTTGCTTAAACCAACTATTCTAGGATGAATTTTAACTTAACTACATTAATAAGACCACATTTACTTAATTTAAAACCTTATTCATCAGCCAGAGACGAGTTTAAAGGACAGGCTGAAGTTTACCTTGATGCTAATGAAAATCCACTAGGGTCAGTAGGAGATGGGCAGTATAACCGTTATCCTGATCCACTTCAAGCAAAATTAAAATTTGAAATAAGCAAAATTAAAGAATGCGATTCCTCTCAGATATTTCTTGGAAATGGTAGTGATGAACCTATAGATTTATTAATAAGAATTTTTTGCAAACCTGGTATTGATAACATTATTCAATTACCTCCAACATATGGTATGTACCAGGTGAGTGCGGATACGAATGGAGTAGATATAATAAATGTTCCCTTATCTGAAGAATTTCATATTCAAAAAGAAGAGGTAATTAAATCTTTAACACCACATACCAAAATAATTTTTATTTGTAGTCCTAATAATCCAACAGGAAATATTATTAATAAAGACGATATAGTAGAAATACTAAAAAGGGCTCCATGTTTGGTTGTTATAGATGAAGCTTATATAGATTTTGCGACTGAAAAATCTTTCATCAATGAATTGACCAATTTCCCTAATCTTATTGTTTTACAGACATTTAGCAAGGCATGGGGATTAGCTGGAATTAGGTTAGGAATGGCTTTTGCATCAGAAGAAATTATTTCTGTGATGAATAAAATTAAGTTTCCTTATAATATCAGTATCCTTACTCAGCAAGTTGCTTTAAGAGCTTTATCAAAGGTGGGCCAAAAAGATAAAATGGTATCTAAAATACTCAAGGAAAAAGAGTGGTTAAAGGAACATTTCAATGAAGCAAAGTATGTACTTAAAGTTTACCCATCAGATGCGAATTTTTTATTGGTAAAAACAACTAAAGGAAAGCTAATCTATGACAAGCTTGTAGAGAAAAGTATAATTGTAAGAGACAGGTCTAAAGTTCAGTTATGTGGAGACTGTTTAAGGATAACTATAGGTACTGAAGGTGAAAATCTCGCATTAATGCGTGCCTGGGAAGAGTTAGATATTTAGCCGCTTTAAGCTACAAGCTGCTCAATTTGTTGCTTTATGTCAGGAAAACAAAGTTTCATTACTTGTTGAATTTAAACCAGAAATTATTTACAGCTTTATTCTTAATTTACTATAAATCAGTGAAACCTATTACAGGAAATCTCATTATGGTATATTAGAAAATATTTCCTTATGAAGTTTCCAAATGTTTCAATTATTGGTTGTGGAAATCTGGCTTATCATTTAAGCAAAAACCTGGAAAATATTGGTGTTAATATTATCAATATTTATTCCAGAGATATTAAAAAAGCACGAAAATTAGTATCAGAACTTTATAATGCTGACGCGGTAGATAGCTTAGATTTCTCTCTAAGTCCCGCAAATATTTTTTTTCTATGTATCAGTGATGATGCTATTCAGTTAGTTTCAAATGAAATTCTACTTCCGCCAAATGCCATTTTAGTTCATTGTTCCGGCTCTGTTTCATTAGGATCAATTGCAAATTCTAATTCTGAAACAGGGGTCTTTTATCCTGTTCAAACGTTTACAAAAGACCGCAAGATTAACTTTATTGAAACCCCTGTTTGCATTGAAGCCAGTTCTTTAAAAACTGAAAATATTTTAGAGCATTTGGCAAAAGCAATGAAATCTCAGCCGTTTTTTATGAATTCTCAACAAAGGTTAACACTGCATCTTGCGGCAGTATTTGCTTGTAATTTTGGTAACCATCTATTTTCTATTTCAAAGCTAATTTTAAAAGAGCAAAATCTCCCTTTTAGCCTGTTGCATCATTTAATTGCAGAAACTGTGCAAAAAGCCATAGAAAATGATCCTGTAAAAATGCAGACAGGACCAGCTATCAGGAAAGATCAAAAAACAATGGCCCTTCATGGAGAGTTAATCGGGGAAAACCTAACATGGCAAAAATTGTATAAGCTAATTTCAAGTGATATTGTACTGATAAATGAATTAAATTCACGTTAACAAATTTGTATTATATACGGGCTAATCTTACATTTAATTATATTGTTTAAAGTTGTTTTTTATTTTTTGTAAGGTTATATTTCTGTAGTGGATTATACCTAAGTATATCCCTGAAGATTAATACCCGGTTTATAAATTTTTATTTAATCTTAATAAGTTAAAATGCAATCTGTTACGGAAATCAGTTCTGATCTGTTCCTTAGTATACCTATTGGCTTATCCATAATGGACGGAAATGGAAGGTTGATTGATGCAAATCCATTTTTTTGCAATTCAGAAGTACTTGATAAGTCTGGAATAGTTGGTAAAACCTTATTGGAGTTGGGATTTCTGAACTTTGAAGAGTCAATAAGCTTATCACATGCTATTTTATTAGGAAATGGAAATGTAAAAAGTTTCGACACTACATATTATTCTAAATCCAAACAGGCTTATTCTATCGCAGTAACACCATATAGGTTTTTAGAATCTGACCAATTTTTATTCACTTTTAAAAACATAACTATTTACAAGTCTCAGCAAGAAATGCTTACTGAGAAAATCAATTCACTTGAAAATATTACCAAACATTTACCTGCAATGATCTATAATTATTGCACGGCAGACAATGGCGATATGTCATTTGATTTTATAAGTAATGGGTGTGAAGAACTCATTGGTTATACATCAGAAGAACTAATAAATGATTTTTCTATTCTATTAGAGTCTATTCATCCTGAAGATCTTCCAGGTATGATGGATTCTATAAATGCTTCTGCTGTAAATTATGTGAACTGGGAATTCGAATATAGGCTAAAGCATAAAAATGGAGAATATAAATGGGTACAGGGAAGGTCAACTCCCTTCAAACAAGAACGAAGCGCTATAAGTTGGATTGGTGCTGTTATTGATATTTCTGACAGGAAAAGAATTGAAAAGGAAAAGGAGCTATTAGAACAAAGATTGTATCATTCTATTGAATATACACCTAGCATGGCGATCCAATGGTACAATCAAACCGGTAATGTGATTTACTGGAACAAGGCTTCAGAACGGCTGTATGGTTATTTATCTGAAGAAGCGATTGGGAAAAATTTAAGTGAATTAATTTATACACAAGAAGAAAATAAGGGTTTTTTAGAAATTCTAAACAAAATAAATACTTCAGGAGAAGCCTTTGGTCCTTTTGAAACAGAAGTTAAAAATAAGAATGGTGAAAACCGGACTATATTGGCTACATCCTATATGATTCCAGGTTTAAATTATGAACCGGTATTTGTATGCATGGATTTTGATATAACAGAATATAAACAATCCCAAAAGGAATTGGAGAAGAGTGAAGGAAGGCTCACTGCTATTACTTCAATTTTGCTTGACATTGTATGGATTTTAAGCACGGAGGACATTATAATATACAAATCTAAAGAATCTGATATTCTTGACCAGGAATTAGGTTCCAATATAAAAACAAGTCATGTTCATCCTCAAGATCTCCATCTTGTTCAAAACGCACTAGTAAGACTAAAACAAAAACCATTTGGAGATGACAAAGTGGAATACAGAATTTTTGATAAAAATGGAAATGTCCTTTATTTAGAAACTTTTGGTAGTAATCAATATGATAATCCTGCAATTAATGGTCTTGTGTTAATTACAAGAAATATTACTGAAAGGAAAAATGCCGAAAATGAAATTAATAAATCCCATGTGTTTTTACAGACCCTGCTTAATACTATCCCGGTAAGAGTTTGCTGGAAAGATTTAAATTCAAGGTATTTGGGTGCTAACTCTTTGTTTATGGATGCAGCAAAGCTAATTGGTATAGAAAGTCTTATAGGGAAATCTGATATGGAGCTATTTGGTGAGCCTTACTCATCAAGGTTTATTGAAAGAGATAAAGAATTCATAGAGAATGATCAACCTGCCCTGTTGTATGAAGAATCTATGGAAGTGAATGGTGAGTTACATTGGATGCTAAAAAGCAAAGTAGCAATTAAAGATAACGAAGAAAATGTAATTGGAATTTTAATAGCTGGACAAGATATTACAGAAAGAAAAAATATTGAGCAAAATGTCCGCAAAAAAAACGAAGAACTTGTAAAGATCAATGCCGAGTTAGACAGGTTTGTTTATAGTGCTTCCCATGATCTGAGGGCTCCAATAGCATCAGTATTAGGGCTTATCGAAGTTATGAAGATGGAAAACAAGCCTGATATGATTTTAGGCTACATAGAAAAGCAAAAGAAAGCTTTAAAAAAAATGGATGATTTTATTCAGGAGATTGTTCATTTTTCACGCAACGGCAGGTTAGATGTTTTGTGTGAAGAAGTTGACCTTAAATTTTTAGTGGAAGAAATTTTTGAACAATATAATTATCTTGAAAATGCCCAGATTATTGATAAGCAGGTAACAATAAAAGGAAATGATGTATTTTGTTCTGACAGGCAGCGTCTGAATGTAATTTTTAGTAATCTTATTTCTAATAGTCTTAAATATTCCGATAGTAAAAAGGTAAATCCTTACCTACACGTGCATATTGAAATTACAAAAGAAAATGCAGTTGTCATTTTAGAAGATAATGGGGAAGGGATACAAGAAGAATATAAAGAAAAGATTTATGATATGTTTTTCAGGGCCACTTTGAATAGTTCTGGGTCAGGTATTGGTTTGTATATAGTAAAAGAAGTCATCAATAAATTAAATGGAGAAATTGAATTTTCTTCTGAATTTGAGCTTGGAACTTGTTTTAAAATAACAATTCCAAATTTGAAAGAGGGCGACTAACAATTAGAATGGTTTAAAATACCCTTCACCTGAGTCGAAGTCTGAATAGTTAACAGTAATCTCATCGTTAATATTTATATCAAATAAGGCGATTGAATTTCCATCTTCATCCTGAAATGTATTCGGATGATCAGAATGATTAAAAAATCTTGAGTTGTCCAGCGGTAACTTCCATTCATTGGTCTTTTTATCCAAATAGCCATGAAACCTGAAGACTGTTTTCATGTAATCGGAAAAACCGTCAAATTGTTCTGGGCTAATTATTAACTCAGAATCAGTAAAATTTTGCCAGATTAACGTGCCTTTCTGAATAAATTGACTGGCAAATAAACCTAATCCACCAATTGAACTTGGTTTAACTTCAGTTTTAACGGTTATCAATGTTAACTGATTTGTAAAAAATGAATTATTGTCAATTAATAAAAAGCCTCTGATATTTCAGAGGCTTTTTATTAAAAAATGAATTATTTAACGTCAAAAGTACCACCACCAATATTGTAACCTTCACAATATACTAATGTTGTGTATTTACCTGGTGTATAGTTAAAGCCTTTAGGAATCATAAAAGTAACTTCCTCATTAGCATTTTGAAATGGGATTGTTTGGCTAAAAGTATATTCTACTTGTTGGCCTTCTGCTGATTGAAAATTTCCTCCACCATTTACTGGATCACTAAATACTTTGCCTGAAGGAGGTATAACACCGATGTAAAAAGTTTTGTCACCTTTTTTTGCAGCCTTATTGTCATCAATTTTAAACTTGATTTTCATTTGAGAAATCTTACTGTGTTTAAACTCTCCACCTTCCAGTTCTTTTCCGTTTTCTTTAATTGCAGAAAACTTAAGACTTTCAGTTTTTAATATTGAAGCATAAGCCAATTGGTTTTCAAGATCTTTTTTTACTGTAGAAACGCCTGTTAGTGAGTCGTTGATTCTACCTTTTTCAGTACTTAAATCATTAACTTTTGATTCTAAGTCTTTATTTTTTCCTGAGAGTTCAGCTATTTCTTTGTCCTTAGCAACAAGTTCCATTTTCATGCTTGCAATCATACCTTCTAACTTGCGTTTTTGTTGGGCATTGATTTTGCCAGTGGCCATTGCTTCTTTTTTATATCTGTTTAGTTCTTCAATTTGAACATTCAGAGAATCATTGTTTAAGCCTAAAGCTTCTCTTTGGCGTTTTACTCTTTCGAACTCAACATTCAAACTATCCAGTTCCTGAATTTTTGAGGTCATTTCTTCACTCTTAGTGTCAATTGTAGTTGTTAAATCTTCTATTTCTGTTTTCTTAGAAATATTAGAATAAACCAGGTAACCGATAATCGCTAATTGTAAAACAATTACAGCAATTAGGGCAGTTGTTGTTGATGATCTTTTATTAGAATCCATGTGATAAAATTTAGGTGTTTAAAAACTAGTTCGTAAAATTGTGGCAATAAACGATATTTTTTTTGTACAAAAAATCTTATATATTTTTTTTATGCCTGTTTACGGCATGTAATATTTTGGGGCAATCCACCCAAAAAACTATGCCAGATGCCGAAATGTTAATTTCAACCCTATACAGGACACAACAGGCAGATGATATTAGTTATGCAGATTTTTATGAATCTCTTTATCAATTCTATTTAAATCCCTTGGAATTAAATTCTGCAGAACCAGAAGAATTAAGAAGCATTTATATTTTAAATGATATTCAGGTAGCTGCCATATTGAAACATATAAAAACTTACGGGCCTTTTGTTTCAGTCTATGAATTGCAATCCATCCCTGATTTTTCAATAGAATTGATTAGAAACCTAATGCCTTTTGTTACTGTTCGATCTTCAGATGAAACATTGAAAGGACTACGTAACCAATTATTAAAACCAGATCAGCATTATCTTTTATTGAGATCCAATGTCGATTTAGAAAAATCAAAAGGGTATAAAGCATTTGGTGATAAACCATCAGCCTATTCAGGAAATGCACAGAATTATTATTTCAGGTATCGCTTTCAAAAGTATAAATCTTACAGTTTTGGAATCACTGCTGAAAATGATGCAGGCGAAGCTTTAGCATTTGACCCAAAACATAAAAAATTTGGAGCGGATTTCCTGTCCTTTCATGCTATGGTTTATAATAAAGGCAAAATAAAGAAACTTATTTTCGGTGATTATCAAGTACAGTTTGGTCAGGGACTTGTACTTTCAGGTGGCTTCTTTACCGGAAAAGGTTCAGAAACTATTCTTTCGGTCAGGCGTAGTTCAACAGGAATCAGGCCTTACACATCTTTATTGGAAACAAGTTATTTAAGAGGAGCTGCGGCTACTATAGGTTTAGGCCCAATTGAAATTACACCATTTGTATCACAAAAATTTATTGATGGTTCAATTTCAGATGACACAATTCAGGATAGTGATAATGCCATCATACATTATACGGGTCTCCATCGAACAACCACAGAATTAGCATCGAGAGCTTCAGTCAGAGAGCAAATGATTGGTTTAAATACTCATTATTTATCCCGAAACAGAAGTTTTCAGGCAGGAGGGAATTTTGTTAATCTGGAATATGATAAAGTACTGATGGTTTCGCCAAGATTCTACAATAAGTATGAATTTCATGGGAACAACAATTACAATGCAAGTGTTTATTACTCTTATTTTTTTAGAAATATAAGTTTTTTTGGAGAGGCAGGATTGAGCAAAGGAGAAGGAAAAGGTGGTATTCAGGGCTTGATGTTGTCACTTGGTCCAAAAGTTGACCTTTCTGTAGTTTACAGAAACTACAATAGAAGTCTTCATACTCCATACGGTAACAGTTTCGGGGAGAATTACAAGAATTCGAATGAAGAAGGAATCTATTGGGGACTTAAAATCCGATTAACCTCCAAAACAGAATTGACTTGGTATTATGATATATATAAGTTTCCTTGGCTGAAATACCAGGTTTCTGCTCCTTCTTCAGGAAAAGAATATCTAATGTCTGTCAGACATAAATTCAATAAGAAAACTTTATTGTCAACACAATTCCGGCAAGAGATCAAAGAAAAGGATGCTCTAACAGCTATGTCTGAAAAGTATTTAACGACTTATGCCAGAAGTAATTATTCAATTATTCTCGAATTAAAATCAGACAAGAACGTTGTCTTAAAATCAAGGGTTCAGGGAAGTAAGTATCTCATTTCTGGCGCTTCTACATACGGATATTATATTTCTCAGGACTTAGGTTACGAGGGTCAAAAATTTGACATAAGTTTTCGAATGGCGCTTTTTGATACCGACGATTTTAATACAAGGCAGTATGCATATGAAAATGATGTATTGTACTCATTTAGCATTCCATTTTTTTCTGGAACTGGAATGAGAAATTATATAGTCAGCCGGGTCAATTTGACTAAAAATATTGGCTTGTGGATAAAATATAGTCGAACTCAATATTTTGACCGACAAGTAAATGGTAGTGGGAATGAGGAAGTAAATGGCAATATAAGGTCTGACATAAAAGCCGAATTAAGATATTTATTCAATTGAAATCCTATCTTTCGTAATATTTGGGTTTCAATTTTAAGGAACTCAGAAGTAATTTTAACGTATCAAATAGAAAGATTTTTTAAATGTGGAGAAAAATAGATAGCTTTTATGCTCCGATTATTATTTGGCTGGTTGTTAAAATAGGCTTATTTGTACATTTAGGAACTGTAATTGCCAATGATTCTCCACGATATATAAGATACGCCAATCACTTATTGAAGGGTGGTAAAGTAGTTGGTGATTTTGACTCAAATTACATTTTTTACAGTGTTATCATTGCCTTCTTTCACAAAACAGGCTTGGGTATAAACGGTGTAGTATTTTGTCAAATTTTCTTTTCAGGGCTTTCCTGTTATTTTCTTTACCAAATGGCTATTAGCCTGTTCGGAAAAAAGGAATGTGGTGTAATCGCTATTATTGGGTATTCAGGATGGATTTTTGCCCAACAATGGGATTTTTATATATTAACAGATTCTTTGTTTACAAGCTTTTGTGTTTGGATCGCCTATCTTGTTGTATGTTACAAAGGAAGGTCAAAGGAGGCCTTAATTTTTACCCTTATCATTTTTCTATGTACCCTCCGTCCTAATGGTTTCGTAATGGGAATTGCCTTCGTAGGGTATTTGTTAAATCAATTGCATGAAAAGAACAGGTGGTTGTTCTGGAAAGTTCTTTCTTGTCTGCCAATTCTCCTTATTTTTCTCATCTATTATTTAAACGGAGCTTTAAAAAGCTATTTTCCTTCTTTAATCTATGGTAATTACCTTGAAGGTGAAATTATTTCAGGATATGAAGGCTTTTTGTTGAATACAGAGGATGTGGAATTTCCTGATCCCAATGGGGAACCTGTGCCTGAAATGATAGCTTTTGCTTACCACAATCCATTCTTTGCTTTAAAAATGATTTTTTATAAAGTGTTCTTCTTTTTTGGTCATATAAGGCCTTTCTATTCGCAAATTCATAATATTATTATTATGCTGGTTTTATACCCATGTTATTTGTTTTCCATTATCACAGTTAGAAAATATAACATAGAACAATCGGCAAAAGTGTTTATTTCCACCTTTATATTTAGCCAGGCTGCAGTTGTTGCCTTTTATATGGAAGATTGGGATGGAAGATTTTTACTTCCGGTAATTCCTTTCGTTTTTCTTTTAGCTTCGCCACAAATCAACAATTTTTTTAACCCTGATTTTAGCAAAAGGCATCTGGCCAATAGTGCCGATACCTTAGAATAAACAAACAAGACTGGTGAGCAATCTAAGGTCCTTAGTTTGATTTCTTAAAGGTAAGTTTTGAGAATAGGGAGTTTGGAAATTTAAACTTAAAGCCAGACGTTTGAAATAAATATCAAGTCCGGCACTACCATATAAAATGCTTCCCCCGGTATTATCGATATAATATCCATTTTCAATATCTTTTCCTGTTTGTTCAATATAAGTTCCAATATTTGGAAGGAATGAAAACTGGCCAGCTTTTAACCAATAGAAAAGGCTTGTATTTGCTGACAACATATTCCCAAAAGAATATTCCAATTCATTTTTACCATTGTAATAATAAGACACATTGGTACTCAGCCCTGTTTTTTTGAAACGAATGGTATACATTACACTTCCTATACCGCTATATGCACCTGTACCAGGCTGGAAAGTAATAGGAAACATCTGCTTAGAAATATTTCTTTGCTGATATTTTCCAGTTGGCAATTTTGCTCCTATCCCAAGTAGGAGAGTGTGTTTCAAGGATTTATCAATACTATCGCCGGTATTTATAATAGTGTAATTTACTGTAAATGAAATGTCGCCTATGCCTTGAGTATTGTATGTGGCGTCAGATTGTTCCTGATTCATCTGAAAAGGAACAAAAACAAAAGCCTGAACCCTTTTAGCAGGATAAAACCTTCCCCAAAGTTCTACAGTTTCGAAACGGTGTTGAGACGGAATAAATGAAGTAATTGCAGGATCCGAATAGGTGAAACTGCGCATCCTATACCTAATACCTACAAAATTCCTGCTGAATTGCGGTACAATTCCAAGATAACCACCTCCTGACGGGCAACCACCATTACATGAAAATACTTGCTCAGAAAATAACAGTGATAATATAAGAGTGAATATAACAGACTTAATGATCGGAAACATATTGGTACAAAGGTGATGTATAGGCAGGGTTAGTACTTATTGTATTGTCGTTGAGTGTCTTAAGAAAGGCAAATATTTTTGACATTTCTTCAGGAGAAACAGGAATTCCTGTTTTACCATTTGTTTGAAGTAAGGGGTCAAGGTTAGGTGAAATATTTACAAGAGAATCATGCCTTTCCAATACTGCACTAAGGCTATAAGCCGTGCTATTATGGAAATATGGGTAGGAAAGAGAAAAATTTCTCAGGCTAGGAGTCCTGAATTTTCTTCTGTCAGACTTTCTGCCGGTTATGTTTTCTTTGCCCAAATCAGAAGTATTTCCTGCAGTTGAATCCAAGCCAATATTTCTTATGGCAAAGTCTGTAAACAACTCTCCACCATGGCAACCAGAACATTTTTGTTGCACAAGTTGAAGGCCTTCACTTTCATTAGCTGATAAACTTACTTTACCTTGTTTGTACATATCATACTTGCTATTGCTAGAAATGATAGTGAGCATGAATTGAGTAAGGGATTTAAGAAAATGTTCGCTTCCAATTTCCTCAACATTCCAGGTAATTTTAAATAATCTTTTATATGCCTTATTTTTATTTAATGCTTTTAAAACATTGGGCAGGTTACTTCCCATTTCAACCGAGTTTTCAATGGGGGCAATAGATTGGATGTCTAAATGGGCAATTCCTCCATCTAACATATAATCAGGCATCCAGGCCAGGTTAAATAAGCCTGGGATATTTCTTATCCCGTTCTGATTTCTAATTCCATGACTTACCGAGTGCGCCACATTGGAAAAAGCACCAAATGGCTGGTGGCAATTTGAACATGCTATAGTACTGTCGCCTGAGAGTATAGGATCATAGAATAGCATTTTTCCTAATTCGATTTTTTCAGCTGTCAATGGATTTTGTGTAAAATCATAAACAGGTGGTGGAAAATAGGATGGAGGATTGAAAAAGGAATTATACTCAACTTTGAAAGGTGATTGTTTCTCAGTAGCAGGGGAAACAGTAATTTCTTCTTTCCTTGAAGATTTCTTACAGGAAGTGAGCAAAATTACCAATGCCAATAGCATAGTAATCTTGCCCGTTTTGAATTCCTTAAAATTCAACATTAGTTTTCTATATGTTGAAACTGAAATATGTCTTTGTAATTGTTGGAGATTTTTACAGCATCACTGCCTTCTGTTTTCACAACAGGTAATGTAGATATAGATATGTCAATTGGATTCTTGAATACTTCTAAAACATCTACATTATAGTGAATATTCGGAACAGCATTTGGACGGATTTCCAAAAGTGAACCAAAGTTTGTACTTATAGTTTGAAGTGTATTATTGTTTTGAGAATATCCTGTAATGTCATAGCCAAATTGTCCATCACTTGAAGAAGCGGAGGTTCCGGTTAATTTGAAAAACAGGTAATCATTTCCCCATATCCAAATCATATCAGGGTTTACTGTTTGGTCAAGGGCAGAGCCTGGTACGTGTTTTTTTGCCTGATTAGTACTGTCAATTCCAATCTCAAAGCTTATACCGCTGTAGGAGCCGGAAGGGACATTATTGATGGTAATAGTTTCGCTTTCAGGAGAGTTTATCAGATAATAATCTTCAAAGTATAACTTGCTACCATCAGGTTTTAAAAGTGTGATCTTGCCTATAAAGTATTTGAAAATGCTTACTTTAAAACTTTCACCTTTTGAATTATTATAAACCTTTTCTAACCCAAAGTCCTGATTTCCTGCTTTTGATTGAAATTCAATTGTGAAGGATGAAGGCTTTTTAGCTGTTTGTCCTGTTACAGGGTCAACAACCACGGGTTCAGGATTTTCTTTGGCTTTTTTGCAGGCAACAAGTATTCCTAAACTGAATAATATGATTAATAAATGTTTCATTTTGTTTTTTATAAATTTTGAAATTATAACTAATTATTTTTAGCCTTTTGGGCCATCCATTTCATTATTGTTTCTATCTGACAATCAGACAATTTACCCCAGGGAGGCATGATGTTTCCTGGTGAAGTCAGAGAGTTGTAGAGTACACTGTTTACTGGTTCTAACGTATCAATATAACCTTTGTTAGGATTTGTGATTTGCTTGTAAGCGACAGAAAGTTCAAGGTTCAATTTGCCAGCAGGATTGCTCCCATAATGGCAACCAGGTATACCACATGTTGACTGGAAAATTGGCAATATGTGCTTGCTAAACTTCGCAGTATCAGGTACAACCAATTTACAATCTTCTTTTAAAACCGGTTTTTCAATCTTTCTATATACACAACTTATGCATAGTAGTAAAAAAACACAGATGTAAATCTGTAAACCTTTTACCTTCTTATTCAAACCTGAAAGAGTTGGGAATATTGGCTGCTATTTTAGCCGCAACAGCGGAATTATTATCAGATAAAGAATTCACCGATAAGTTTCCCGGGTTATTCAATTGCACACCTTTAAATAATAATTTCAAGTCAAACACAATGTGAAGATATTCAACCCCGGTTTCCATTACGTTAATACTTGTTGGAGGAAGATTAGTAACTGAAGTTAAATGTAAAGATGTGCCGATTTTGTAGGAAAAAGGCTGCATTTTGTCCAAAGTACCTGTTGCATTGGAGGTTGTATCAATTTTTCCCTGAATGTTTACGTAAATATGTCCTTGTGCCTTCGAACCAAACAACATCGCAGGGTCATTTAAAGTTGGAGACGAGATAGAAGTGTCCAATTCAGGTTTTAAACCCACCTTGAAACGGATGCCCTTATAAATACCTACTGGAATGTTGCCTGCAACATAAGTAGGGAAGGAGCCTTTTTTAAGAACAGCTCCATTCGGTAAAGCAAAAACACTCCCATCATTATTAATATACTCAAAATCAGATAAGTAAAACTGACCATAACCTAAGGAGATTTTTCTTCCGGTATCTGCTTGGTTTACTGGGTGATTAAAGCTTAAAGTATCCAATTCAATGTTTCCAACATAGTAATGGAGATGAAGTCCAGCTTTACCATATTTAGTTTCATTGACAGGAACGGGTGTTGGCATTACACTTTCTTCGGTTTTCTTTTTACAGCTTAAAACAAAGGCACAAAGAGAAATTAAACAAACGATGTATCTGATTGACATAATTAAAATAATATAGAATTGAATAGGAACCTTCTGTTTTTCAGAAGTTTAAAATGAATAATTCAAAAACCTTTTAAACCCTGGGTGGCTGAATAGCTTTGAAAAAAGGAGATGCTGGGATGAAAAAATTATAACTATAGCTTGGTTCAGAATAAAGAACGCTTTCTGTAAATTCTATTTTAAAAGGAATCTGCAGTATATAAGCCGCCTCCATTTTCTCTTTTATACTTCCAGGTAGTGCTTTTTCGGCTTCTTCCTGTTTTTTCAGCATTTTTTTCAAGAAGCACTTTCCTGCACAACCCTTTTGAGGATTATTTCTGTTTTCACAAAGTTTTTCAGCGATATACTTTTTTTGAGCCTGAAACTTAAATACCAATATAGATCCTGATATGCTTTGGAGAAGCACCGATAAAGTCAGGAATATGGTAAAGAATATTTTCATTAATTAGGACAAATATATGGTATTAATAACCTGAATTTAAATATTGATCCTGTTCGTTTTGTATTTGTAACTTATAAGGTAAACAACAGCACCTAAGCCTGCAGTAAGTAGTCCGGCCAGAGATTGAACCATGTTTTCTTTAAACACATAAAACATCATCCATCCATCAACAAATAAGAATATTAAAGGAGTTACAGGATAAAACCATGCTCTAAAGCCTGTATGATTAGGAAATCTTTTTCTTAAGATAAAAACACTTGCAACTACTAATCCTGTAAATAAGCTCAATGTAAATCCTATATAAGTCAGCACATTCTCAAAGGTTGAAGTATGAACCATTATTAAAGCAATTACCGTCAACATCAATTGTGAAATGTATGGATTTCCGGATTTATTTTCTTTGGTGAATATTTTAAAAGTTGTAAAGTCTTCAGCAATTGCTTTTGTTAATCTAGGGCCTACCATGCTCATGGCATTGACAGATGCCAATAGTCCCAGTGCTATTAAAGCGGAAACTATACTTCCTCCTTTTAAACCGAAAATAGTTTGAGCTGCAACGTAACCCACTTCAACTTTCCCAGCCAGATTTTGGATAGGCACATTATATAGGAAAATAAAATTTAACACAAGGTATAAGATTGTCACAACAGCAGTTCCTCCAAAAAGTGAAAGAGGTAAATTTTTTAGAGGATCATCTATTTCCCCTGCTATATAGGCTGAGGAATTCCAGCCTGAATAAGAGTACGATACATAAACGAGTGAGATCGCAAAAGATGAACTAAATATCTGGTTGATATTTTCAATTCCAAAGGTTTGGTCAAACGAAGGATGAGGTCCTGAAATCAAACCGAATACTACGAAGGATAAAATCAAACAAAGATTTATAATTGTACAATATCTCTGAAATATTGCCCCTGGTTTTATTCCATTCAATTGAACAATACTTACTAGAATGATTAGGATTGTAGCAATCCAAAGAGAAGACAATTCTGGAAAAAAAGTGCAGAAATATCGACCAAAAGCCATACTTGACAATGCAACAGGTGCTGCAAATCCGACAGTAGCAGAAACAAAACCAGACATAAAGCCCACTATGGGATGGTAAAGCTTTGATAAATAATTATACTCGCCTCCGGAACCTTGTAATACAGAACCTATCTCACCATAAACCAGAGAACCGCTTAAAGCAACAATTCCGCCAATAAGCCATAAGAATAAAAGGACAATTATAGATTGAACTCCAAGTACCTGGAAGCCTAGACTGGTATAAACACCGGTTCCAACCATGGCTGAAATGACAAGTGCAGTTGCAGAGGAAAGACCTATTTTTGTTTTCAATGTGTCTTAATTATTCTGTAAATATATAAGATATCACAAACCAAGATCTGAATAATTGGACGTTGTCAAAGGTCGCAGACCTTGACAATCGTTTAAAAATTATTATTCAACTAAATACCAAATAAAATACCCTTCCCCCGAATTAGGTAGAAGGGTATTAAAAATTTTGAAATTGTCAGTTGTTGGAATTAAAACCTTATTGCTTTAAAACATTTATAGTCTTAATATTTTTTCCACCCTGACTAAAAACAACATGATATAAACCAGGCTGTAAATTATTGCCAAATGAATGCACTCGAGAAGAATTGAATTCCTGAAGAGTCTTACCTAATTCATTATGAATCCTGACAGTATAATCTGCAGTTGACTGTAAATTAAATCCATCAGAGCTTGGATTTGGAAATACTGATATAGAATTATTACCATATAAATCTTCCGCTAATCCATTAACTACTGGTGCTAAAACAGAATTGATGTATGCCAAAGCACCAACCAAGCCTGCATTATAATCTATTCCTCCTTCTGAAGTTTGGTAGTTAGTGATTTGATCTGCGTAAGCACCTGAACGCACACCACCGACCATGTATCCGAATTGCTGGTTCTTGGCAGGAATTGTCAGGGTTTGTTGTCCAGCATCCCCAACATTTGCATCACTTAAATAAACATTTCTATGGTGAGGATGAAGAGGATTTTTAGCTCCAAACCCTACTATAAATGATTGATTTTGAGCATTTTTACCCATTATATAATCAATATTAGTATATACGAATTTGTTCAGGTTTGAATTAGTGTTTCCTAATTTGGCAGAAAGACCAGCCATCCAGGCAGCATTTGCCACGTAGCGCAAAGTTCCCCAGTTTCCTCCTCCGGTATAAATACCGTTTCCATCAACCTTACCAATAAAGTCAGCGTTAACATGATCTATAAACTTTGTTTTAAATGCCGTTTGTCCAAGCAGAGCCAAATTATACCAGGCAAGTTCTCCATTGTTGGTATAATCAAATGAATAGTAAATGTTTGGGTCTTTATTTGTATTATTAGCAAATGAAATTGCCTCAGTTTTGTAGCTAGTATTATTTGTTGCAAAAAATAATTCTGTGCAAAGGTCCACATACTCATCTTCCCAATGAGTATTTGCACCATAAAATCCTCCATCTGGTGATCCTACAGTTCCAGGATGGGCTTTTGCATAATCGTAGGCATAGGTTGCATGTGTTAAACAAGTAGCTGCATAAGTTGGGTCATATTTACTGTATAACCTGGCCATCAAGGCTAAAGTTGCACCACAAAAACCTGGCATTGATGCATCTGCTGGATTCTTATATACAACCCTTGGTTCGCCACCAGCTGAAACAGCATTGGTCTGCATTTTTACCGAAGTTACCCATTGCATATGATCAGGCCCTCCTTGCCCAATCTGATAATAAAAGGTGGAAGAATTAGGTGTACATTTTATAAAAAAGTCGGTTGCATGTTTTACTTCATCTAAAATATCGGGAATGCCGTTCGGAGCATGAGCATTGTCTTCCCAATTCCATTTATTAGCATTTTTATATCCTTTGTAATCATAAGCGTAGTAATCACTATATCCATTTGAGATTTCAGCATAGGACTTCAATAAAACATAAGCAGAGTAAAATTGGGTTTGGCCAAATTTTACATGATCAGCGCAATCATGCCAACCACCTGAAAGATCGACAGCTCCATCTTTATCACCAGCAAAACTTATTCCAGTTAAATTTGAAGAAACACCGTTTGGTAAATGATTATATACCAGCCAGTTATTAGTGCCTGATCGTTGTCCGCCATACATACGGGTTGTCATCCAAAGGGCTTTTTTATAATCTGGTATTGAAAATCCCTGTGCGCATAAATCAAGGGCAGAGAGAGAAAATATTGTTAAAATAGTTAGATAGATTTTTTTCATGGGTTTGTTATCTTCAATCACAACGCTAATTTACAAATAATAAAAATTAAAGAGGATTATTTGATTAAAATATTGTGTTATTATGAGTTAACCCTAACATAGTTGCTTGCTTTTGCAACATTCGTGGATGGAAATGCCTCCCCCGATCACGACTTTTGGTCGTAATATCCCCCCTCCAAAAGGGGACTTTGGCGATTGGAATTTTGAGACATCAGTTTCAAAATTGAATTATGTAATGGAAAGCCTACAATGAAACGGGCTAAAAGGTCCCTCTCTGGATAGGGATATTCTTGACGCAGGCAAGAATTGGGAGAGGTTTTTGTGAATTATCATTAGAAACCATATTTTCAGCCCCCGATATGCAGGAAAAATTTCATCACTACAATCATAGACTTAAAAAATTTGCCAATCACCACCGCAATAACAGCACGAAAGCAGAAGTAAGGCTATGGTGCGAATTGTTTAGAAACAAGCAAATGTTTGGTTTTTCCTTTCTTCGTCAGAGGCCTATAGGTTCATATATTGCAGATTTCTATTGTAAAGAACTTAACCTTGTAATAGAAACTGATGGTAGTACTCATTTTGATGAAGAAGTACAATTAAAGGATGTAGCCAAAACCAAATGGCTGGAATCTCAAGGTTACTCAGTTTTAAGGTTTTGGGACGATGAAGTGATGAATAATATTGAGGGTATTAGGGATAGAATTATTTGTTGGATTAAAGAAAACCATAGAGATAAACTGCCAGAATGATTGGTTAGTGTACAAGGCTACAACACACCTCCCCCGATCACGACCTTTGGTCGTGATATCCCCCTCCAAAGGGGGACTTGGGTCCTAGAAAATTTGTGATAGTATGTTTCAATTGTGAGATTCTAAGAAACTAATGTCGATGCCGGCTAAATAGTCCCTCTCAGGAGATGGATATTCTTGCATGGGCAAGAATCGGGAGAGGAGAGATGTTGCTAATTTCAAGAGCCTTGAAAACAGGCTTATGATTCCAGGTAATTGTTCTTGTGACTCACCATTAGGCGGACATCCGTACGGAAACGTATAACAGCTTAAAGCCTGATTGTTAGTGTAGGAAAGTTGGAATGTTATTGTGCGCCAGCAGGGTGAAATTCAATATTAAAGTTCATTCCCTGTGGCCTTGTGTCCTCACAAGCAACTACTATTAATTATTGCCAAGTTATTGAATGCATTTTGGTCATGAGACCAGACCGCGGTGAGATTGCGGACACCGGCCAAGGGAGGAAAACAAGTTAAATGTAAAATTCATTTTTATTAACGAAATATCTAAACAGCCACTTAAGTCTGAAGATTTATATCAAAATAGACACATGTGACCTCGGCTCATAGCTGCCTGCAACACTTGCGCCAGGCGGGTTTTTACCAACAAACTAAATACTTGCAAAATTCCAAAAGTTGTTGGTCAAAAGACGCAACAACGGCAAGTCCACTTCAGTATAATTATTTTCAAAGTTATTGAAGGCATTTGGTCAGGAGACCAGACAGCGGTGAGAGTTGCGAACACCTGCCAAGGAGGAGGGACTTGGGGGCAATTGAATTTTGCGACATGTTCGAACATCCATATTTTATCTATTTTAGACAGAATCAATAGACAATTATTTCTTTAATTTAACGTAAATTCTTAATAAAATTATAAAACTTTGATCATCAAGCAAGCTAGATTGTGTCAGGGATAGAAGTGAAATCCTTTTGGCATCAACTTTTCCAAATTAAGATATGCCATACCAGCCAAAAGATTGTAACAGATAGCCCGCCCGGACGCCCAATTTAGTTAAGAGTTAAGAGTCAATAGTTAATAGTTGAAAACTAACCCTCTTCGTTTTTCCAAATCAATCAACCCAACCTTTCAATTCATCATTCATAACTCAATACTCATAATTCATCACTCTTAAATTGATCTATTCCACAACCTTTTCTTAAATTCGCCCTCCACATAAATCTTAAATGACAGAAACTAAGATTCAGGCGCTTGGCCAATTACTGGAAGGGGAGTTTTACACTGACAATACCACCAGAACACTTTACGCAACCGATGCTTCCGCTTACCGGGAAAAACCTGTCGCGGTCACTGTTCCCAAGTCGGTTGCAGACCTTAAAACTATCATTTCATTTGCCAGGGAAAATAAGATCCCGGTCATTCCGCGTACTGCCGGTACTTCGCTTGGCGGACAAGTAGTTGGCAACGGAATTATCGTGGACATGTCCAAGTTTTGGCGCAATATCCTGGAACTGAACGTGGAAGAAAAATGGGTGCGTGTGCAGCCCGGCGTAAACCTGGACGAGCTTAACAAATACCTGAAACCCTACAAACTGTTCTTCGGCCCTGAAACCTCTACCAGCAATCGCTGTATGATAGGCGGAATGGTTGGAAACAATTCATGTGGGTCACATTCCGTAATTTACGGAACCACACGTGACCACGTTTTGGAAGTAAAGGCCATCCTTTCCGACGGAAGCGATGTAGAGTTTAAAGCGATTACCAAAGAAGAATTTTCAGAGAAATGCAAGCTGAACACGCTGGAAGGGAAACTGCACCGTCATTTGTACGACATGCTATCCAAAAGGGATGTTCAGGCAGAAATACGCAGCGAATTTCCAAAGCCAAGTGTGCGCAGAAGGAACACCGGCTATGCGATAGATGAGATGCTGGAAACAGAGCTGTTCACAGACCAGCCTTTGTTCCCAGTCACGTATGCAGACAGGAGCGGGAAACGGATGTTCAATTTCAGCAAACTGCTTTGCGGTTCTGAGGGAACGTTGGCCTTTTCAACAGAAATAAAACTAAACCTGGTAGATGCGCCAAAACCTGTGACAGCTGTTGTCGCGGTGCATTTGAATTCTGTTTACGAAGCCTGCAAAGCCAACCTGATTGCATTAAAATATAAACCGGGCGCAGTTGAATTGATGGATGACATCGTGTTGCAGTGCGCCAAACAAAACATTGAGCAGCAGAAAAACCTGTTCTTTGTGCAAGGGGATCCAGTTGCGCTTTTGTGCGTGGAATTTTGCCGTGACACTAAAGAAGAAATAGAGCAGATTGCTCTTGACATGGAAGCAGAAATGCGATCTCAGGGTTATGGATATCATTTTCCTTTGGTGGTAAATGATAAAGTAAAAGCAGTCTGGGATTTGCGCAAGGCCGGTTTGGGCTTACTGGCAAATATTCCCGGCGATATGAAAGCGGTTCCTTGCATTGAAGATACTTCTGTAGATGTGAACGACCAGCCGGAATATGTGCTTGAATTTGAAAAAATCATGACAAAATACGGAATGCAGTGTGTTTACTATGCCCACATCGGGGATGGCGAGCTGCATTTAAGGCCGGTTCTGGATTTAAAGAAAAGCGAGGGACAGCAAATGTTCTTCGACATTACCAACGATGTAGCCACACTGGTAAAAAAATACCGTGGTTCCTTAAGCGGTGAACATGGTGATGGTCGTGTCCGGGGAGAGTTTATCCCGAAAATGATCGGTCAGAAAAACTACGACCTTCTTTGCGACCTGAAAGCTACTTGGGATCCGGAGAATATTTTCAATCCGGGCAAGATCGTACATACACCTAAAATGAATGAGTTCCTGCGTTATCAAAAGGACCAGGAAACAAACGAATTCAACACTGTATTTCGTTTTGACGAATCTCAGGGAGTTTTAAGACTGGCTGAAAAGTGCAATGGATCAGGAGATTGCCGCAAATCTTCTGTTATTGGCGGAACGATGTGCCCAAGTTTCCAAGCCACGCTGAACGAAAAAGACACCACAAGGGCCAGAGCAAATATCTTACGTGAGTTCCTGACCAATTCCAGCAAACTGAACAAATTTGAC
>JACMRH010000407.1 GCA_014376535.1 Cytophagales bacterium
ATGATGTGTATTTCAACGATATGCTTCGCTTATTGACTTTGATGGGACAGACGGGAATGTTTTTTTTGCCGGAGGTTAAGTAATTTTTAATAATCACTCAACTCTATAATCGACCTAATCGATTATAGAGTTGTTTTTTTTAATTGGGATAAGTTCTATTCTTATTTGAACACTCCGGTATTTTGGACGAGTAAACTTTCTTAAATTGCTTAATACCTATTTCGAATAATTATGAAAAGAGATAAATTTTTATTCTCATTACTCTCTATTTTACCTTTAACACTCCTGGCTAAAGTTAAATCAAACCTTTTTACGCGAACGGATAAAGGCTTTAAAGTTAATTCCGGAGAACCACGATACGGTGATCATTTGAAAATGAAAGGTGTTACCATGAACACTTTGGATATTAAAATTGCCGGCTCAGATACAGAGAATGGTATTGCCGTGTTTGAACAAACAGGGCTTACACCAAATGGTGGGCCACCTTTACACATACATCCATTTCAGGATGAATGGTTTTACGTTTTAGAAGGAGATTATTTCTTCCAGGTTGGGGAAGAGAAATTTCAAATGAAAGCTGGCGATACGGTTTTTCTTCCAAAGAATGTTCCCCACGCATTCATACAGCTTTCTGAAAAAGGAAAAATGCTGGTCTCTTACTTACCAGCAGGAAAAATGGAAACGTTTTTTAAAGTCACCTCTCAGTGGACAAGTCCTCCAAATAAGGAAGAAATTGCCAGGGTTTTTGCAGAACATGACATGAAAGTGGTGGGCCCGCCTTTAGAAATGATAAAGTAATCTAATGACAGTTTTTTACAATATAATCCTTTCTATCACTTTTACTGCAACCTCATTTGCACAGAACTGGAGAAGTACTTATTATCCAGCCAATTGGACACCTCCGAAAGCCCAAGACTTTTATACTGATCCTTTCTTGCAGGATTACTCATATTCAGGTTATCAGTATGGGGAGAAGACATTACCAACTCCATCAGGAAAAGTTTTTGACGCAACAAAAGCCCCATATAATGCGGATAAAACCGGAAATGTTGACGCAACTGCAGCAATTCAAAAAGCAATAGATGATGCCCAAACAAACTATGGTGGTGTGGTTTATCTTCCGGCAGGCACCTATAAAGTAGATCCTGGTACTAATTATCAAGTTTTAAGAATTTCAAAAAGTAATATTTATCTGAAAGGAGATGGTGTTGGCAAAACCTTTATTCTTAATAACTCTTATAAGATGAATGGTAAGGCCATAATCAAGGTTACCGGATCTTCATCCTGGTTGACAATGCCTGCTACAAAAGCCTTCCTGACGAAAGACGTGATGAATCCTGTGAATGTATTGCCGGTAGATAATACGACCTTATTTAAAGTAGGAGATTTAATAATCGTGAGAAATCTAATTGGCGATGAATGGATCACTGAACATAAGGAACTAGGCTGGATAGGTATGGGACCAGACTTGCGTGGACTCATGTATTGCAGATATGTTACAGCAGTTGATCCAGTTAATAAAACCATCACCATTGATGTTCCTGTGCGGTATGCACTTAAAACGCGAGATGGCGCCTGCGTCTTTAAATTGAATGGAATGATCAGTGAGGTTGGCCTTTTGGATTTTTCAATCGGAAACATTGAAAACCCGGCAGCAACAGGATTTGGAGAGAACGATTACACCACCAATGGCACCGCTGGTTACGATAGTCACAATTCTTTTGTCATAAATTTTTCTGGAATTGTAAACAGCTGGATCAAAAACGTTTCCAGTTATCAGCCATTAGGGAATAAATCCGGAACCAGAATTTTGTCTAATGGAATACTTGTTTCATCTTCTAAAAATATAACAATTGATAATTGCACAATGAGTTATGCCCAATATGGGGGCGGTGGAGGGAATGGCTATGCTTTCAGAATTTCTGCCAATGAGGTTTTAATCAGTAACTCAACAGCAAATTATACCAGGCATGGATTCGTCTTTTCCGATATGTGGTGTTCTGGCAATGTGTTTCATAAATGCAATGATGTAAAAACCGGGATTCAATGCGGAAATACAGGTAGCATGGCAACTTCAGGGTATGGCAGCGACCATCACATGCATTTTAGCCATTCTAATCTTATTGACAATTGTTATACTGAAAATAGTGGATTCTTTGCTTACTATCGTCCTTACGGAACTGACCCAATGCACAGAATTACAGCTGCTCACACTGCTTTCTGGAATATAGCTTCGGGAGGGACCAAAGCCTATTGCGTCTGGACTCAACAAAGCAGGTATGGATACGCTATTGGTACATCGGGAGTAGGAAGCACAGTTTATACAAAAGAAAATGCAACTGGCACAGCTAGCATCACAGACCCGGTTGATATTGTAGAAGGCGAGGGTCTTGGCACTACACTGAGTCCACAATCGTTGTATTTAGATCAACTTGCAAAAAGAATGATTACAACTTCTGTTCATGATTCCAAAACAGAAACAAACATCGTATTGTACCCAAATCCATTTCAGGATACCTTTATTATACGAAATGCTGAAAACATAAAACATATGCAGGTTTTTGACCAAAATGGCAAAGAAATATTCACAACCGCTAACGTGAAAAAGAATTTTGGCAAAGACTGGATTCCTGGAAATTACCTTATAAAACTGGAAGATAATGAGGGCAATGTAATTTTTAAGCGTATTGAAAAACTAGATTAATTCCATACGCATTACGAATTTAAGGCCAAAACAGTATGGTAATGTTTAATTTATTTAAACGCGATCCCTATAATGTCTCAATAAATAAAAGCGAATAATTATCTAGATTTGAAATTCTTAAAACTACTTACATGAAAAGATTGAATTCTACCATTTTTATAGTACTTGCATTTTTGCAAGTTAGTTTAGCGCAATATTTTAAAATAAGCATTATTTCAGATAAAGTTCCTTCTGTTATACAGGCAGGTGCTCAAAAAACTTACAATATCAATGTTGAACCATTGAATGGATTTTCAGCTTCCCTATATTTCTCTGCTTCGGCAGTATGTTTCAAGGGACAGTTAACAATAGCCAAAACTACTTTAAACCCTTCTTATACAGGACAATCTATTACTATAAAACCAGATGCTCAATGTGCTGGCGGTAACTATGAAATAGTTGTAAAAGCTTTCAATGGTAATTTTTCCTTTTTAGACACTCTGTATATTTCTGTAACTGAAAATAATGCAGGTTCTCCATGGAAATTATACGATCAGTCAAATTCTTCTATAAGAAACGATAATAATAATCGTGTCTTTTTTGATAGTTCTGGCATAGTATACACTTTTAGTAATCCTGCCTACCCTGCCGGGGTGAATCAAAAGATAGCTCTTGGATATTTAGATAAGGAATGGCACACTCGTTCGCCCGACTCCTTATATAACTATGATAATTGTGGAAATATAAAATCAAAATTGCCAATAAAAAGCGAGTTTTGGAATCAGTTATTGAACGTATATAATAAAGATCTGTTTTTCTTTAACTTCAATAGTATAATTCGCACCAATCAGAATTTAGAGATTCTAAATCAGTATAATTTAAAGCAGGGATATTCACCTAATGGGATCTATATTGATAAAAAGGGAACTTCCTGGATATTAATGTTTGGCGAACTAGCACATATCAGTGGCTCCCAAATTATCTATTGGAGTCCAGCAATTAATAGTTTTCCAGCAAGTTATGTTTTTGCTGTGGAGCAAGATGACGCAGGGAACTATTGGCTTGCCTCTAAAGAAGGATTACTGAAATACGATGGTCAGTTCTGGACCACTTATTCAACTTCAACTTCATCTTTAAGTAATGATGAAGTAGTTTCTGTGGTGGTTAAAAACGGAAAAATATTCGGGAATACAAGAAAAAGCATTTTCATTATGGAGAATAATTATATCAGAGACTACCCTTGTCCTTTCATAAGTTCTGAAGAACAACATTTATCAGCTTTTTTGTTAAACAATGAAACAGATATGTTTGCAGGACTTAACACATCTAATTCTACCTTTTTCGGTGGTTTAGTTAGGTTCAAAGACGGTAATTGGTATTTGTATAACAACAATACGTCATCAAACTTTCCTCAATGTTCACCCAGTTATCAGCATGATGAATATTCAGTTATTGACTTGGGTAAAGATAAACAAGGGAATGTATGGACTTCAGTTAGTGGTTGTGGTTTGATAAAATTCAATCCGGACAATATCTTCACCAAACAAGTGATTACTGGAACTATATCTGAAAAACCAAACCATTCAGACTTGGTTTCTGCTATCCCAAATCCTTCTTCTGATGGAAATTTCAAAATTTCTGCATCTGATCAAATTACCAAAGTGGATATATTCGACATACAAAGCAATAAGGTATTTACAACCTTTGGTTCAGAGATTTCCGGACTAGGCAAGGGAATTTATATAGCCAACATCTACTCTAAAAATGGTATTAAGAATTTGAAAATTGTAGTAACAAAATAGTGAATACTTTGACCTATTCACCTTATAGGCTTAATAGATTCTAACTAAAAAGTCCTGCTAATCATCTTAGCAGGACTTTTTAGTTAGAAATACTTTTTAAATTAACCTTTAAAATTTTTACTTACCTCATCCCAGTTTATCACATTATAAAACGCAGCGATATAGTCTGGTCTGCGGTTTTGGTAGTTTAGGTAATAAGCATGTTCCCAAACATCCAAACCTAAAAGAGGTGTTCCTTTTACTTCAGCTACATCCATTAAAGGATTATCCTGATTAGGAGTAGATGTCACAGCAACTGTACCATCTGCTTTTTTGATCAACCATGCCCAGCCTGAACCGAAACGTGTTGTAGCAGCTTTAGTAAATTCTTCTTTGAACTTATCATAAGATCCGAAAGCAGAATCGATAGCAGTAGCCAGTTCACCTAATGGTTTTCCGCCCTCATTTTTTTTCAATGTTTTCCAGAAGAAACTATGGTTAAAATGTCCACCGCCATTATTTCTAACAGGCATTGGGTATTTGCTGATGTTCTTGCAGATTTCTTCAACAGAAAGTGA
>JACMRH010000408.1 GCA_014376535.1 Cytophagales bacterium
GCGGTTGTTTGCAGGTCTTATCTATCAGGATTCAGTCTATACAATCCGTTTACCAAACGGCATCAGCGACACCTCTATCAGTTTAAAATGTTGCAACCCAAACGGGATGCCTATGACTGTAAGGCAAAAGATGCAGCCAAAAACTAAGTGACTCAAAGCAGTTGCAAAGCCGCCGCACAATATCCAAATAATATTGAACAGGAGCGACAGACAACCCACCCCGGAGGTATCACTAACCACCTGCCGCCCAAAAGGCGCCAATACAAAGAAACCCAGTTTAAAACACTGCAACCCAAACGGAATACCCACCACAGTTACACACAGCACCAACCCACCAACAAAATAGCCACAGGCCGCAAAGAAGCCGCCAAAGATTATCCAGATGATGTTGCCAATGAGGTTGTCGGGGCGCATGGTTATATAATTATTAAGGTAGAGTTTTTTTGACAGCGGCTTTCATCAGTTGTGTTAAGGTAACGGAAAAAGGCAATCCCGAACTACGACCGGTTTTATATCCATCTAGTTTTGAAACATCCCAGCTTCTGTCTAGAAATTCAGCTTCCTGAATTGAAGAAACTTTATAAACCAAGTAAAAATCTCCGTTTGGGTGAGTGGGATAACCCTTTTTAATTAATGTTGATTTAGAAAATATTCTAGGACCAGTTTCAATAATTTTAAATAGTTTGCAAGTTATCAGAGTAGATTTTGTGTGCAGCAATAAATATTTTGCTCCAGCCTCGTTTGGACCGAGTCTTAAAGAACCTCTATTGCTTTCAGCTCTGGCATTATATAATCCTTCCTTCAAAATCCAATTGAGATGATCTTCACTTTTATAATATCCCACTATAACAGACGTGCTATCCGGTAATAGAAACCTGTTCGTGCCATACGGTTCGGGTAAAGGTTCATTTAATTCATAATTAGTTTCATCCTTGTACGTCTCATAAACTTTTAAAGAAATCTTTTCTCTCTGTGAAGCTCTGTTCAGGAAATGATTAACCACTTCCATTAAAAATCTTTTAAGTTCTTCACTTCCGTTGTTTGTTTTGGAAGGACGTATGGAAAATGCTCCAAGCCCCGGAATCAATTCGTGAAAACCAGTTCGTGTATATTGTTTTTCTGTTCCCGGATACAAAACGTACGCCCCTGCTGTCCGTCTTATTGCATCTTTGTATGTATGCATCTTTAGCAGGTCAGCTCTTTTATATGTTCCTTTTTTCTGTTCCTCTTTTTCGTTTTCAAGATTATCGTCGTTCCCAAAAATACCTTTCAGATTCTCAACTTTATATTTAGCATCAAAATGAATGTGGACTATTAATTCTTCCTCTTCTGCATGATCCTGACTAATGCCAAAAGGCCAAATGCTTAAAGTATAGTCCGGTCGAAGATTTCTAGTCCAGCTTCCGGCAGCGGGATAGTCTTGTCCTCCGGAAAAGGTTTTGTTGTAACTAAATTCAATGTTCAGTTTTCTTGTATCGGTAGAAAATATTCCTTTAACAGGTAAATACTTCCCTTGCTTTAGTTTCAGGCAAAGACCATCTGATGTTGATTCAATCAGTTTTTCTGTTGCTACTGATTCTATTTTAAAAACATCTTTTATTATATCAAGTAACTTGAAAAATAACCAATACTCATACAATACCGCTACATCTCTTTTGCTTCCACTGTAAACATCATCTCCACCATGCCAAATCATTTTTGCTGCAAGGTCAAACATCAGCCACACTCTTAATATTTCTCTGTAGCCTTCTTTTCGTTGTAACACCGGACTGTTAAGCGGCAATGTTGTAGGAGAAGATATTTCTTTGAAGATGGACTGACTTAAATATTGTTCCAATTGTTCTTCCAGCAATGTAGCTTCTGTTTTTATCCGTGCACTGTCTTTTACTTTTGTTTTAAAGTCGTTGCAAAAAGTCAGAAAGGAAATCAGCGCATGTTTTACAAACCTGTTTTCAGGTGTGTCAACAGTTTCTGTTTTGTAATTTACTTTCAGTTTGGATGCAACAGAATTCAATTTGTATTGCAGCGGATGACCTTCCGGTAAATCAAAACGGTTTGTTGCTTTGCTCAACTGACGAATTGTTGAGTTGTGGAATCTTCTTACACTTCTTATGTCTTTTATAGTTTCGCTTTCTCTCCATCGAGTTACAGGGGATGAGAGAATCTTGTGAACCGAATCATTAAACTCAATTGATTCAAGTATTGATTTTATAAATGCAAACCGTTGATACAAAGTGGCTGCATCTGCATTAAAATCTACTTCAAAAAACTGTGCAACAGGTGAGCTGTGCTGCAACAACAAATCCGTACATTTCTCTGTAATCTCTTCAAGCATGTGGCGGTAGTCTTCTCGGTAAGTTGTTTTTACCGATTGAACTTCCAGGTTTACTTTTCCGCATTTTTGGTCTGATCCTGTTTCAAAGATATCAATACTTAATGTGCCTACATAAATGTTAGGACATATACGACCTGAAGATTTGCTGATTTTTGAATGACTAACTATTTCAGAAGGTTGTAGATAATAACCTTCCGATATTTTGTACTCATAATAACACCCTTCGATTATCTGTACTAAAGCTTCGCCGTTTTCTTTGGCATCGGCTTTTTCAATAATAGTTTGACCTGCACTTTCCCCGTAAAGAGTTAACTTAATTTCTCGATCGCTTCCAGGAATAAAAAGTGGTATGATTAAATTATTTGTTGACATAAGTTTTATGCTTCAGCATAACTTGTGAATCCATTGCTGATTAAACTATCATACATGCGAATAATTTTTTCAAGTGACACCGGATATTTTATTTTTGATGAATCGGCAAAATCAATTTCTGATTTTGAAATATAATCTTGCATCTTTTCACCTTCCTGCAAACAAAGTGACCCCAGCGTATTTAAGACCGGTTCAAGTTTGCGTCTTGAACCGTGAACTTTCGGCAACAACTTTTGCATAATTGCTGCATCAGTAATTTCTGGTGTACTCCATGCTGCATCTAATTTATTTGCTATTGCTGCAAAGCGAATGATTTCAGAAGCACTCCTGTAACCAAACTCTGCTCCGGTTTTTTTTAATTCAGCAAAGAAACTCATCAGAGTTTTGTTCAGCCCTTTAGCATCTGCGGCTTCAATGCTTGTGTCTTTTGCAAGTTCAACAAAGCTTTCTGCCATATTTTTTCCTTCACCTTTTAATTCCTCGAGATTGATTGCAGCATTGCTTTGTAAATAATCTCCCATCTCTTTAGTTGTAACTTTAAACTCAATTACACTTGCTCTGTCCAAAACTTTTGGGCTGAACATGTATGTGGTTTCGTCTATGTTCACCGTTCCTATGATGAAAAGATTTTTTGGAAAACTGATTGTAGACGGAACCCCACTCCAATCAATATCTCCGGAGTGCAAGGCAATCTTGTTTCTTGATTCCATGACACTCAAAAAATCGGCAAAGTACCTTTCCACATGACTCAGATTCATTTCATCCAAAATGAGGAAGTATGGTTTATGTTGATTGTTATTTGCTTCAAAAATTAAATCAAGTACACCGTTATCAGGCTTTACATAACTTTCTTTTTCAAGTGCATTTGGAAAACCAAGCAAAGGTTCTCTGTTAGTCCACTCGGCACCAACGGGTACAATACAATACTGATTTTCATCTGCACAAATCCACATGGCAAAAGCTTGAGCAAGCTTTGTTTTTCCAGAACCTGAAAGTCCAGTAAGAATTACAAAAGGTTTTGTAAGTAATGAAGCATTAAAACGAAATGCAAGTGATTTACTTATAAAGAGATTTGCCTTCCCACAGCTATTATGAAAGTCTAAGTAATTAAAAGTTTCATTGAGAAGTATACTATCAATAGAATTCAAATCATTAACTTTTCTTCCCCACGAATTTATTAGGTTGTTAGAGCTTGATAAGTTATTGTTATAAACATTTAATATGTGGTTTATATCTTGATCTATTTCCTCTTTACTTAAAGGTTTGGAGGTATCGTAAACTTTAAAGACTAGGGATTGACCATACTTTTTAGGCCTTTTTAAATTTCGTTCAGAAAAATATTGTTCAATAGTAATTGCTTTATCAACATCCCAATTGACTATAGGTTTAGTTGTTTCACTTACACCATACGCCAAGATCAATAAGTTTATGTCTTTATAAAATAAGTATACAGGATATATACCATGACTAGTCTTTTGGCCATTAGCTAAAAATGAAATCCATGGAATTGCCGTTGCTCTTCCAATTCCAAATGAAACATCAACTGTTAAGTCAGCATATTTTTTTGGTATTTGTTGGTTAAAAGCTGTTGCCTCTAGGGTTGTACCTTCGCCAGTTGTTTGTTTCTTAGCAACCTTCAAAAATTGAACTATCTGCTCATAAAACGAAGATAAAGGCTCGTTTTTCTTAATTATTCTAAAGTCATTTTTTTCTAGTAAACTAAAAGTTGGCTTATCAGGACCAGAATAAAATTCCTTTCTATTTAACTCTTCACCATTAGCAAAAATATTTGCCCATGAGACTATAAGTTTTGGAGGATATCTTCTCCCGTTATATAAAACATCGTACAAGGAAGATTCAGCATTAAAATCATAGCCTTCCTTATCAATTTTCTCAATCGCTTGCAATAAATGACTTCGATTTATGTTATTGGGTATGCTCATTTTTCAATTTACAAAACCTAAACTTATTCCTTTTATATCAACGAACAAAATTATGCGCATGCAAAAACTTACGAACCACCATCTCGGGTTTGGCATCCTTGCCTTTTATGGCAGACATATTTCTGCTCCTGGTTTCCTTGTCATGCACGTCAGCCATGATGTAAAAATAGCCATCTGCCTCCATCTAAATGCCGGACACACATAGAGGTTATTATTTTCAGGATGGAGGAGATCCATCCTTCTATAAGTCGTTCGGGATAATTAAAAATCAAATCACCCCTCCAACTTAAACAAGCTATCTACAAATTCATCTTTATCAAAAATCAGCAGATCTTCCATTTTTTCACCAACGCCAATAAATTTTACGGGTATTTTGAACTGACTCGCTATTGCCAGCACCACGCCGCCTTTGGCTGTGCCGTCCAGTTTGGTGATGGCTATGGCGGTCACATTGGTTGCAGCGGTAAATTGTTTGGCCTGTTCCAGC
>JACMRH010000409.1 GCA_014376535.1 Cytophagales bacterium
CCATGTGTTTTAAATAATCAGTTGGAACTTGCTGCTGGGTTTCAATAATTCTAAATGTCCATAAAATTTTGTCCTGTACTTTCTGCTTCTGTTTTTTAAAGAAATCAGAAAAGTATTCCCTTTAAAGGGTTACAGTTCTAAATTTTATTTCATTCATACCATACAAATATAAAATAAGTTATCCGAATGAACAACTTTAGGTTTGGAATATTAATCTTTAAACAATTGAGTTAAAAGAGCTATTTTTTTATCTAAATCATCTTTTAAATCTATAAAATATTTGATTTGCCAAGCTTGTGTTTTCTTTGCTTGATTGTTTGTAACAACATCCCAAGGAGGATAAACCCTAATGCCACGTTTCCCTTCTTTTGTATTGGTGCTTATAATTTCCTTTTCAACTAAAACAGATTTTGGGAATAAAAACTGACCTAAATTTTCTCCATCTTTTGAGGTGATGATGATGAAATCAAGTTCATCAGAAATATGAAATGGTGCTGTGATACCTTCTTTATTTCTTTTCCAAATACTTACAAACTGACCAGTTTTTGTAGGAGTGATTTTAGAAGTTCTGTATTGAACAATCTTATTATTGAGTTTAAAAGAACAAGCTTCGTATTCTTTGCTCTCCTCATTGATGTTGAAATCAGTTAAAACCAAATTATATTTATCATAAATTGAATCTTTTATGGTTTGGAGGAGTTTGGGGAGCAATGGGGGATTGGTTTTTTAAAAATTACTGGATTGCAAGTTTAAAGTGTTTCCGGATTATAAGAATACTTTACACCTAAGTACAAACATAATTTTTTTCAGAAAAATTATATAACTCACTTGGCTGGGATATCGATTAAACTTGTTTTATATTCAGTTTTACTTTTATTACAAGTCAAAAGGTATTCGCTTGTCTTTACAATATTTTTCAAATTCTGTATCATTTGCAAAATAATCATCACAAAATTCGTCAAGTTCCTTTTCAGAACCTGAAGCATATTTTTCAGTTGCAGTCATCAACTTTTCAGTTTGTTCGATGAATTTATTGAAATGGTCATTCATTTTGCAAAGCTTGTCTATTGTCTTAAAGTCTAAATTTCTATAAGTTGCTGGAAAAAGTATTTTGCTTTGATAAGGATTTGCATTTAATTCAATTATTCCTATCCCAAAAGATTGATTAAGTCTTGCCATTTCTTCGTTCAGACTGTCGCTAAATTCAAAAGCAACTAAATAACCATAATTCGCCCAGCTTGAATTAGATACAGCTTGAAAGAATGCCTTCTTTAATTCACTGTCACTGTTAATTTCTTTTTTAAGTTCGTATGAACTAAGTTTAAAAGTGTCTACACGATTGATAGATTTTAAAAAATTCTGACTTGCTTTAGTTTGTAAATTCAAAAACTTTATACCCACCATGTCAGGATGTGTCCAGATTTGATTGCTGTCTTTTCCATTTGATTGTTCATGAAAAACAGTTTTTGAATAAGTATCAGTATTTTTAAGGTAACTGCTCAATAATTTATGTAAATCCCTTTCATTAAAAGTTTTTAATTTGTCAACTTCTACAATTTTGGATGTTAAAGTTTCAGATTCTCCAGATAATATATCAATACTTATATTTTGCTCATTCTTTGTGAGATAATAAAAATATGCTCCTGATTTCTTAATTCGCTTAACTCGAGTGTCACCAAGTCTAATATAGTCTCCTAAAAGAGCAGAAACTGTCGCATTGGGAGTTTTTGCATCCTTAAAAGCATAATATTCATTTGAAATGATATGATTACAAACATCATTGTAATTAGTTAATCCTATAATATCTTCTAGACTTTTTAAAATAGCTTCTTTTATTGTCATTATTAATTTTTAGTAAGATCTGTTTTTACAAAATCGGCTTTAACTTTTTTATATGTTCCATTCTACCCAACCTTCTGAAAAACCCGATTATGCCCAATATTCAACACATTTTTATATTGATGCGGGTCAATTTCTTCGGTAGCCCGAGAAACTTCCATAATGCCTTTAAAGAATTTAGTTCCTGGGATAAGGTTTGCGGCATCGTCCATAATTAAAAAACCTCCGGGTTTAATCAAGGGCATAAAATTATCCATGTCTTCTTTGCAAACTTTATAGCTATGGTCGCCATCAATATAAACAAGGTCAAATGTTTTGTCTTTTACCTGTTCAACTACTGCGGCGTCGTTAGAATAGCCTTTTATCAAGTTCACTTCCTTTA
>JACMRH010000410.1 GCA_014376535.1 Cytophagales bacterium
ACATCGTTATCTATTTTTTAGAATAACGAAACTATGTATTTATTTTTTAAAATTCAATTTTGATATTCATTAAAAATAATTGGAATGATTCATTAAACTGATGAAAGGCATTAATTGCCTTTTCTCCTATATCTGTAAGCAAAGTTGTTCCTCCTCCAGTGCCGCCACGTGAAAGCAAAACAAGAGGCTCGCCCACCCTTTTGTTCATTTGTTTAATAAGGTTCCAGGCTTGCTGGTAAGACATTTTCATTTCAATAGAGGCTTTTCTTAAAGAACCGGTTTCCCTTATTTTTTCTAAAAGTTCTATTCTTCCATACCCTAAAAACGCGCCTTCGTCCGTATCGATCCATATACGGCCGTTTGGTGTTAGTTTTTTATTTTCCGTATTCATTATAATTTTCTATTTGCTTTCAGCCTCTTTTAAAAAGCGGATAAGCCATTCAAAATATACTTTCTGATCATCATAAAAACAGAAATGGCTTCCATTTGGGCAGAATAAGTAAGAACCATTCTGAACTTTTGAAGCTATTTTTTTCATGTGGTCCGGATCCATTGTATCATACTTTGCGCCAATTGAAAGAACCGGAATGCTTAACTTAGAAAGTTGTTCGAACCTGTCCCAGATTGCAAGTTTACCGGAAATCCCAAACTCACTTGGACCTTGCATGGTTACATATAATGAGCTGTTCAATTTGCCAAGGGAGCGGGTAATAGGTTCAGGCCATTTTTCCAGTGGTATGCGGCATAAGTGCTGAACATAATAGTTACTTTCCAATAATTGCATATAACGAGGGTTTTGAAAATCCTTGCTTTTCTCAATCTGCCGGATGGTGTCCAGGACTTTCTGGTCCATTTGGGGAGCCAGCACTTCATTCGCATATTTGCCATAATCCGGGCAGCTTGACATCATATTGGAAATGATAAGTCCCTTTATATTGGTCTGGTATTTCAATGCATATTCCATTGCTAATATCCCGCCCCAGGAATGCCCAAGCAAATAGCAATTGTCTTTGTTAAGGTTCAATGCCTTTCTCACCTGTTCAAGTTCTTCAACATAGCGTGCCAGTTCCCACAAAGAAGTATCGTTTGGATTGTCAGAATTGCCACAGCCCAGCTGATCGTAATAAATAAATTCTATCCCTTCTGCCGGAAGGAAGTTTTCAAAGCATTCAAAATACTCATGTGTAGCGCCAGGGCCACCATTTAGCAATAAAACTTTTACTTTAGGATTATGGCCTATTCGCTTGGTCCATACTTTAAATATTCCTTTTGGGGTGTTAACTGATATTATCTGGACACCACCATTTTGGATTTGGGCCGTGTCAATTTTAAAATAATCTTCTGTCGATGATCCATTTCCAAATCCAGATTTTTTACAGGAGACCGACGATAATGCCATTACTAAAATTGTAAGGAGTAAAGTATAATACTTGCTCATTAAATTAATTAAGTAAATAAAAATAAGAAGAATTATATTAATCACCTGGGCGTAATTTTTTAATTATTAAACAGTCTCTTCTTGATTAAAGAAATTAGTCCTTATGATTTTTTTTGAAACGAGACACTTGTATTAGTGAGATTTTAATCCTGTTATATTTGAGAATATTATAAGTTTATTGTTTAACACGATCAGAGTTTTCACTATTTTGAAGATGAAAATTGTTTTTAACAAATAGATTTAGACGCAATATTTAATAATATTTTACGATGAAATCTTACTTTACCACTGTTTTCTTAATTCTCTCTATAAAATTAATGGCCCAACCATATCCAGAACCAGATTTTGTTGAAAAGCCTAATTACTATAATTCTTTTTCCAAAGAATCTACAGAGCTAGAAAGACAAATTGGCCCTTATGAAATTGTTTCAGGAAGTGCTAACAGAACCCTATATTTTAAGAATCCAAAATCGCCGCTAAGAATTAAAAAAGAAGATGGAGTTCAGTTTTTAATAAAATTAGTAAACCCTCCAGAGCTTGATTTGGTACTACCCTTATATCATTTAACAGAAAATAAAAAATACAGAAGTTTGCTGTTATATAACCGTGTTATAATTGATCAAAGGATCTTACCTTTCACGTATAAAAAAGTGGGAGAGAACACCTATTTACTCACAGTTTCAAATCTGCAACCAGGCGAATATATCTGGTTTCTACAAAAAGCCTCCTATTTCTTTGGAGTTGAATAATTTATAACATATTCTGGTATTAGAATGGAGTTAAATAGCCTGAGATAAGCTTTATTTACTTTCAAGCATTGTTTTATAACAATCATTTTCCAGTTTATCGAAATTTAGATTCTGAATTTTATTCCAGTCTTAATCTTTCCAATGGAAGCAGAACATATTTTTATACTTAAAGTTAAATCTCCAGATATGTCATTATTAGTTATTGTAAGGCATGGACAATCTGTCTGGAACCAGAAAAACCTTTTTACCGGCTGGGCAGATGTTGCACTAACTCACCTTGGGGAGCAAGAAGCGCAGCACTCCGGGATGGTTTTAAAACCTTATCATTTTGATTTTGCTTTTACATCAGTG
>JACMRH010000411.1 GCA_014376535.1 Cytophagales bacterium
AATCATCGGAGAATAGAAATGAATCTGCTCGGCGCCTCCGTATAACACACATGGAACCATTGCTTCCGTGCGTAAATCATTGGATTCTTTTTTACCGAGATTTGCTCTTTTATACCCTATAATCTCTACTACTTGCATTTTTATTAAATTTATATGAAAAGAATAATTTACTAACCAATAAATAAAGAACTGATAGACTGAAAGTTATGTGTACGCATTATAGCATTAGCAAATAACTCAGAAACTGAAAGAACTTTAATTTTTGCGGATGTTCCCTTTAGTGGAATTGTGTCCGTCACTACTAATTCTGTTAAAACAGATTTTTCAATATTTTCATATGCGTTTCCTGAAAGTACAGGGTGAGTACAAATTGCCCTTACCGATTTTGCACCTTTGCTCATGATAAGTTCAGCAGCTTTTGTCATTGTACCACCTGTATCGATCAAATCATCAACCAGAATTACATTTGCATCTGTAACATCTCCAATTAATTGCATTGAAGCGATTTCATTAGCACGCTTTCTATGTTTATCACAAACAACAAGGTCACAATTCAGGTATTTTGCAAAACCCCTGGCCCTGGCCACTCCTCCAACATCTGGAGATGCTATCAGAAGATTATCCAGTTTCAATGATTTAACATACGGTACAAATATCCAGGCACCATCTAAATGATCAACCGGAATATCGAAAAATCCTTGTATTTGTCCGGCATGAAAATCGCAGGCCATTATTCTGTCTGCTTTTGCGGAAGAAATAAGATTAGCAACTAATTTAGCAGCTATCGGAACACGTGGTTTATCTTTTCTATCCTGACGGGCATAACCAAAATATGGTGTTACGACGGATATTGTTCCTGCAGAAGCACGTCTGGCAGCATCAATCATCAATAAGAGCTCCATTAAATTATCTGCCGGAGGAAATGTAGACTGGATAATGTAAACACCTTCACCACGAACAGATTCATTGAAACTGATCGAAAGCTCTCCGTCGCTAAATTTGTTGATTGTTACTTCACCCAAAGGCTGGCCCAAATATTTGGCAATTTTCTCAGCCAGATAATTTGAGGCTGTTCCTGCAAAAACCTTTATGGAAGACATATATTAAATAAATAAAGCCCCTATTACGGGGCATTTGTAATGTTGGCCGATCAGGTTTCGAACCTGAACTCTTCTGGACCAAAACCAGACGTGTTGCCAGTTACACCATCGGCCAATGTTGTGCTTTTCCAAAACGGATTGCAAATATACCGCTATTTGTGATTCAAACAATTTTGAGAAAGAATATTGTTCTGTTTTTATTAAAATTTTCAATAGGCATAATTCTTTTGATTCTGTCACTTATTCATTCATGAAAACTATCATTCTATTAATTTTAAGTTGTTTTATTAGCAGGCCTGTCTATTGCCAGTTAAACGATACCATAAACTATCATCTTAATTATGCCGGTACAGGGATTATTAATAAAACAAATGATGGCAATTCTTATAATCTGAACAACAATGTCAGGTTCAATATAAGTAAAAAACAGCTTTTTATGAATACCTCTAATTCCTGGATATATGGAATTCAGTCTAACAAAGTTGAAAAGAACCTTACTAATAATGATTTCTCATCAGTTATTGATTTTAATCTTTTCAAAACTATTAATAACTTCTATTACTGGGGGTTAGGAAGTTTTGATAAAAGTTATTCATTGAAAATAGACAACAGGGTTCAGGCTGGTTTGGGAATAGGTTACAGTGTATTAAATAATGCAAATATTACTGTCACACTAAGTGATGGAGTTCTTTATGAAAAAAGTGACCTCTACGATTTAGAGGCTTATGAAATATTAAGAAACTCTTTCAGATTGAAATTCCGTTTCGTTTATAAAAATATGATTGTTTTGGATGGCACTGACTTTTACCAAAATTCGTTAGCCAACAGTCAGGATTATATAGTGAAATCAATAAGCAATCTTTCTTTCAAGATCAATAAATTATTAAGTCTTACCAGTTCAGTAACATATAATAAATTAAGCCTCACGCAGAAAGAAAACTTATTGATCACATTTGGATTATCTCTTGACAAGTACTTTTAAATTATAATGTTGCCATATCTATAACAAACCTATACCTCACATCTCCTTTTAACATTCTTTCAAAAGCTTTTTCAATATTTTTAATATCTATCAATTCAATATCAGAGACAATATTGTGTTCAGCACAATAATCCAACATTTCCTGGGTTTCAGGTAAGCCACCAATAAGCGAACCAGCAATGCTTCTCCTGTTCCCAATGAGGTTAAAACCCAAAATTTCAGTAGGGGTTGGAGGAACTCCTACACAAATGTGAACACCATCCGTATCTAATAAAGATAAATAAAGGTTATAATCATGAGGTGCTGAAACTGTATCAATAATGAAGTCAAAATAATTTTTAACTCCATTCAGGCTATCGGGATTACTAGTTAAAATAAATTTATGAGCTCCTAATTTTTTAGCGTCCATTTCTTTTGAAGCTGATGTGCTTAACATCGTAACTTCAGCACCAAATGCAACAGCAAACTTTACAGCCATGTGACCTAAACCTCCAAGTCCTAAAACTGCTACTTTATGCCCTTTGCCAACTTTCCAATGCTTCAATGGAGAATATGTAGTAATACCGGCACATAATAAAGGTGCAACACCTGATAAAGAAAGCTTATTAGATATTTTCAAGGCAAATTCTTCTCTTACTACCATATTATTGGAATAACCTCCATAGGTAAGATTAGCTGTACCAATTTCAAAAGAATTATAAGTGAATGATGCACCGTTGGTACAAAATTGTTCTAATCCTTTATTGCAGTTTTTACATTTTCTACAGGAATCAACCATGCATCCGACGCCTGCCAAATCACCAACCTTAAATTTGGTAACCTTCTCTCCTACTTTAGTAACTTTTCCTACAATTTCATGGCCAGGTACCATCGGGAATTTTCCACCTCCCCATTCATCCCTTACCTGATGAAGATCTGAATGACATACTCCACAGAATAATATATCAAATTGAACATCGTTGGATCCAACATCTCTTCTTTCAAACTCAAATGGTGCAAGCGGAGCTTTAGCGGTGTTTGCGGCAAAACCTTTTGTCTTAATCATTAGAAATAAATTTTCATAATTTAACAAAAAAGTGCTTTGTATGACTTAAAAGCGAACTATTTAAAATATTTATTTCTTCAATTTAGCGTTTAGCATATCAAGTTCCTTTAGAAAATCGAACCTTACCTTTTCAGCATAAGGATTTTCATTTTCAATAGTTAAAAACAAGTCCCAGGAATCCTGGCCGAGGTTTCTTTTTATATCAAGTAAATATTGATATGCAGGCGTTTTTTGTTCGACGTCCGGAATATCCATTTCGTTTACTGCACGCCCAATGAAGTGGGTAAGAGCTTGTACATAAGCCATTTGCATGTCATGTACTTCTGGAGTACGAATCAATGTGTTTAATTTCAATTTTCCAGAAAGAAAATGAACAAGCTTATCAAAATGATCGTAGCGAACTTCGCAGGCAACAACGTTCAAACCAGAAACGCCGTTTTTGCCACTTTGAGGACCAAAAAGCGGATGTATTGCAGCAATATAAACGTCTTCGTTCAAGTATTTCTTCATTAAAGCAACTGGTTTTACTTTTACAGAAGCAACATCTATTACCAAAGTTCCTGCTTTCACTTTTGGACCTATTGACTGCAAAAGAGATTCCATGTGTTGTACAGGAACACACAAAATAACCACTTGCTTACTCAATGCTTCTTCTATGTTATTTAGCCAGATAACCCCTAAGGAATTTGCTTCTTTACTTAAATCCCTGTGATCGTATGCAAATACTTCTGCGAATGGAGTTAGATGTTTGACGATAAATTGACCAAAATTTCCAAAACCAATGAAGCTGATTTCCTTTACCATATTATTTTATTTCAGGAAGAACAGTTGCACTAAACATTAGTGATTCTTTCCCGGCTTTTGAATTTGTCAGAATAGTTATAGTCTTATTTTGAACCCCTATTTTGCCTTTTGAATTGAAGAATATAGTTATTGTACCAGTTTTTTTGGGAGGAATTGGAATTTTAGGCCATTTTGGCACTGTACAACCACACGTTACCAAAACATTGGATATAATTAAAGGTAAGCTTCCTGTGTTCTTAAATTTATATTCATGACTCACTTTTGTCCCTTGTGGCAAAGTGCCAAAATCAAAACTGTTGTGTTCCCATTGCAGGACAGGCAAGTTGGTTGAATCTGATACATCGGGTAGTTTTTGGCATGTGGTCGTAGTGAGCAACACAAGATTAAAAAGTACATGATGGCTGAAATAAAGTTTCATTGAAAATAGAATAGGCGAATATAATCAAGAATACATCTTTTAATAAATCATTTTAGCAAGAAACAAAAAAGTCAACCAATAATATTGGTTGACTTTCAATTTTATATAATCTAACTAACAGCCCGACCTACAAATGAAACCACTTGGACGATCTTGCTAATTGTTATACAATTTCAAATCAAAAAAGTAACACTCGCCTAGTGTTTTATTTTATAAAACCTCTTTTATGTTGTTTTCTAAAATCCCATGGGGCTTGCTGGACCGGCGATTTCCAAAGTCCAATATGATGAATTTTGGCATTTTTTTCAAGTTCGGCTAAGTTTTTGTCTTTAGAAAATTTTACAAAATGCCAGGCTAAGCCCATTTTTAGTAACTCTTCATTAAGTGCTTTTCCTGATGGAAGTTTAACCCAGGAGACAGCTCTTTTATAAGGATCATAATATCTAATATCAATGCAAACTTTGCTATTCAACAAAATATTACTTGCGTATGATTTAGCTTCTATTCCAAAGGCCTGATCATGTTCAGGACAATCAATATAAGCTAGGCGCACTTTTAATTTTAGATTTCCTTCCAATATGATAGTAAAAGTATCTCCATCATATACTTTGATAACTTTACCACATTGACTAATACAATCGTTTGAAAGAAAAATGATTAATAGAATTAATAATCTCATATGTCTAAGATGACAAAATTTCCGTAACATAGAAAAAACTATGGCTATGAAAATCGGTGTTCCCAAAGAAATTAAAGCTTTTGAAAACAGAGTTGGCCTTAGTCCATCATCTGTTTCAGAACTTGTCTTATATAACCATAACGTATTTGTTCAAACAGATGCTGGTTTAGGATCTGGATTTTCAAATAAAGATTATCTGGAGGCAGGTGCAAATATTGTAAATTCAATAGAGGACGTTTATAACAATTCGGAATTAATTGTAAAAGTTAAGGAACCTCAGGAAGCAGAGTATAATTTACTAAAACAAAATCATACGCTATTTACCTATTTGCACCTTGCGAGCTCTCAATCACTTACAAATGCCCTCTTGAATTGTGGTGCTACATGTATTGCATATGAAACAGTTCAAAAATCTGATGGAAGTCTTCCCTTACTCTTGCCCATGTCAGAGATTGCAGGGAGATTATCTGTTATTGAAGGCAGTAAATACCTTCAGAAAACATATGGAGGTAAAGGTAAACTAATAAGTAGTGTGCCTGGAGTTGCTTCCACTAAAGTACTTGTTTTAGGAGGCGGTATTGTAGGAACAAATGCTGCAAGAATGGCTTCAGGCTTAGGAGCATCTGTCACTATCATAGACAATAACATTAACAGATTAAGAATTCTTGAAGAAATCCTGCCAGCTAATGTCAAAACTATTTACTCGAACAGAAACAATATTCTAAAAGAAATTTGTTGGGCAGATCTCATAATTGGGGCAGTTTTGATTCCGGGAGCTCAAGCACCAAGATTGATCAGAAGAGCTGATCTACAAAATATGGAACCGGGGACTGTTTTGGTAGATGTAGCTATTGACCAAGGAGGCTGTTTTGAGACTTCCAAAGCGACAACTCATATGGATCCTATTTACGAAGTTGATGGAATTATCCACTATTGTGTAGCAAATATGCCAGGTTCTGTTCCTAGGACAGCTACCGAGGCTTTAAACAACGCTACTTTGCCTTATGTTTTGGAAATTGCCAATAAGGGAATAAATGAAGCGTTAAAAAATCCTGAAATACTAAAAGGCCTGAATATTCAAAATGGAAAAGTTGTCTTAAAAGCATTAATTGTGCAATAGAAAGGAAATCTTAATAATAGACAATACATTCGCTCTATAAAACGCATTATGTTCGACGGAATAAAAGAAAGGTTTAAAGATTATGTAGATACCAAACTTCAACTTTACCAATTAACAATTGAAGAAAAAATGGTCGGTTTTGTGACCTTATTTTTATACATATTTTTACTTGGAGGATTATTGTTTATGACCTTAGGTTTTATACTACTGTTTATTGCTAAAATAATCAATTATGCAACCAATAATCAATTCCTTGGTTATGGCATAGTAGGAAGTTTATGTTTATTTTTGCTTTGGCTACTGGTACAGACTAAAAGCAGGGAACAAATCACAGATAAAATCAAAAAACAAATACTATCAAACATTAAAAATTAACAGCATGGAACCTAAATTAAATTCAGCTTTCGATTATGACACGGAAAAAGCTGCATTAATCAAAAAATCAAACTCTATAGAAAACAACCTTGATTTTGAATTAGACCAGGTAAAAGAATATTTGCAGGAATATGGCAAAAACATTGCGATTATTGGAGGGAGTCTTTTAGCAACCTATCTACTTGCTAAATTAATAGCTGGCTCAAACTCTAAAGAGTCAAGTATTAAACTTTTAAAGGATAAAGTATCTTCGACAAAATCGCCAGTGGTTCATATTGTGAAACAAACAGCTGAAAATGCACTTACAAAACAAATAAAATCAAGCATTGGCCTTTTTTTAATGTCGATAGCCAAACAAAAATTAATGGACTATCTTAATAAAAACCTGGTAAAAAGTGAATAAAAATATTTTTGATAATCTTTCTAATCATTATAAAACTGGACATAAAGCCCTGGCTATTTTAATTGATCCGGATAAAACAGATGCTGATCAATGCCATAAGCTGGTTTTAATGGCAAATGAATGTCAGGTAGGTTATTTTTTTGTTGGTGGAAGTTTGATTACTACTAATAATCTTGGAAACATTATTAAAATAATAAAAGCTCATTGTAACATTCCGGTTCTCATTTTCCCTGGCAGTACCTTACACGTTGATTCTCATGCAGATGGATTACTTTTCCTTTCTTTGATTTCAGGTCGAAATCCAGAATTTTTAATTGGTCAACACGTTATTTCTGCTCCCATAATTAAAAGAAGTAACCTTGAAGTAATTTCTACGGGTTATATACTAATAGATGGTGGAAATGCAACATCTGTATCTTATATAAGCAATACCACACCTGTCCCTCACGATAAACCATCCATTGCAGCATGCACTGCGATGGCAGGAGAAATGCTTGGGATGAAAGTTATTTTTCTTGACAGCGGATCGGGTGCAAAAAGGGTGATAGACAGAAAGACGATTGCTTATGTTAGAAAGTCCATAGAATGTCCATTGATTGTAGGTGGGGGCATAGACACAGCAGGAAAGGCAATTGATGCATTAACAGCAGGTGCCGATATAATTGTCATTGGAAATGGAATAGAAAAGCAACCGACATTGCTCATTGAAGTTTCAGAAAGAATCCAGGAATACAATCAGGCGCAAAAAGAGAATCGCATTTTCTGATGAAAAGGGAAATTAAAATATTTAAGTCTTTTGCCGAAGAGGAAGAAAGCAAAATTCAGGAAATGGCTGGGAGAAGTATCGATGAACGGATGAGGATTTTATATGAGTTGCAAAGAATATCATTTCCAGAAACATTTGATCAGATAACAGGTAAGAGGTTGCCACTTGAGAGAAAAATCAGAATTATAAAAAGAAGTTCTTAATCATGGACATTGCTGATGAGGAGCTTCTGAAAATTGTGTCAGCATTCAATAAAAATGGAGTAATCTATATGCTTGTTGGCGGTTTTGCAGTGAACTATTATGGATACAATAGGACAACTGCCGATTTTGATTTATGGGCAAAACCATCTAATGAAAATCAAATAAACATTGCTAATTCGATGATAGAAATGGGTTTTACAAGGGTAGAATTATCAGATTTTTTAGCACAAGATTTTTCTCAACCTGTTAATTTTCAAATTGGAGGTAATACTTTTTACATTGATGTGATGAATCATATAACAGGTGTAAATTTTGAAGAAGCTTATTTAATTGCTGTTGACGATTTAATTTCTTCAAAACTTCCGTTAAAAATTATACATCGAAATCACCTTATAATCAACAAAGTGTTAACTGGCAGAACCAAAGACAAGGCAGATGTCGAAATATTACAAAGAATTGGACAAAAGAATCCTTAAGTATTGTTATTCTACATAAATGAAACTCTGGCAAAAAGATACTAATACAGACAAGTTAATAGAAAATTTTACTGTTGGTCAGGATAGGGAAATGGATGTGTTTCTTGCTCCTCATGACGTTTTGGGATCAATGGCGCATATTACTATGCTTGAAACCATAGGTTTGCTGGAAAAAAGTGAACTTGATATATTACTTCAAGAATTAAAATCAATTTATGAGAATATCTCACTAGGGAAATTTGTAATTGAATCTGATGTTGAAGATGTTCATTCTCAAATAGAAGTTCTATTGACCAGGAAACTTGGTGATATAGGAAAAAAAATACACAGTGGGAGAAGCAGGAATGACCAGGTATTGCTTGACATGAAGCTTTTTACAAGAGATTCTATTGAGGATATAGCACATTCTTCGAATAATCTTTTCGACTTGCTTTCAGAATTGAGTGATAAGTATAAAGATCATTTATTGCCTGGCTACACACATTTACAGTTGGCAATGCCTTCTTCTTTTGGCCTTTGGCTTGGAGCTTACGCAGAAAGCTTAGCTGATGACATGTTAGTATTACAAAGTTCTTACCGAATTGCTAATAAAAACCCTTTGGGATCCGCCGCTGGATATGGCTCTTCCTTTCCTTTAAACAGAACACTGACCACCGAATTGCTAGGATTTGAGGATTTGAATTATAACGTTGTATATGCTCAAATGGGCCGTGGAAAAACAGAATATGTAGTTGCCTGTGCTTTAAGCTCTATCGCAAACACTGTAGGACGTTTGGCAATGGATGTTTGTCTGTACATGAACCAGAATTTTGGCTTTATTACTTTTCCTGATAACCTTACAACAGGTTCAAGTATTATGCCTCATAAAAAGAACCCGGATGTTTTTGAATTAATCAGGGCCAGGTGTAACCAGATCAAAACCCTTCCTCAGGAAATATTAAATATAACTTCAAATCTTCCATCAGGTTATCATAGAGATCTTCAGCAAATAAAAGAATCTTTTATACCTGTCTTTGGCCAATTAGAAAGCTGCCTGGAATTGATGCAATATATGCTGAAACATATTCAGGTTAAAAATGACCTTTTAAATGATGAAAAATATATATACCTTTTTAGTGTAGAAAGAGTCAATGAGTTGGTTCTTTCCGGGATTCCATTCAGAGATGCTTACAAACAAGTGGGGAGTGAGATAGCAGATAAAACTTTTTCTCCGCCGACTAAATTAAACCACACTCATGAGGGTAGTATTGGCAACCTTATGACCCAAAATATCCGGACAATGATGAAGAAAAATCTATCAGGATTTAATTTTGAGGTAAAAAATTCTGCGATAAAAGCTCTTTTAAAATAGTTTGTTTTTTTCTGATTTCTTTATGGCCTTCTTCTCTTTTCTTGAAAGAGGTTTGTCTGTTTTGTTTAATCCTGGCTCAGATAATATGTGTTTAGAAAGAATTAATGGAATTTCTATACCTGTGTAGTTTTGCTTTTCTAAAACCATTGGCCTGGTAGGTTGTTCAGTTATTCTCCACCTGAAACCCTTTAAACGTCTATCCGGATCACTTATTTCTTTAGGTGGAAAGAAAGTTGCTTCAGGTTTTTTCTGAAATACTATTGTTTTTACTTTTTTTCCTTTGAAACGAACAGTCATATCACTACACTGAACTTTGTTCATTCCTATAAGGCTTGTATCACCTTCTAAAGCAAAATAAACACTTTCCCCATTTCCTTTAACATCAATTTTTTCAATTCTGCTGCTATCATTAAAGTGGGTCAGCATATTCCTTCCTTTCACCTGGTTAAAATTTCCCAGGCTGTCAGACGAAATTACAAAAGCATTTTTACGTAGGTGCATTTTGTTTATCCTTCCCTGCTTCATTTTAAGCCAGATTGTATCGGCTAGAACCTGGCTTCCGGAACTCCATAATACGGGGTCCTTATAAAAATAAAGAAGTGAATCAGTCAAATTAAAAATCAGAGAATCGCATTTTGCCTGCATCATTTTGTGGTAAATGCGCACATTATGATAGGCAAATATCTTTCTGTTGCCGTTTATTGAATCATTTATTGTAATCAGAGTATCTGCCTTCAGGTATAATGTATCGTTTTCGAATTTGTTCTTCATTAAAGCATTTGCATAAACTTTAGAATAACCCTTTATCCTATCGTAATATGCTAATTCCCCTTCGACTATCGTGCTGTCTTTGAATGAGTTAATGACAACTTTTCTTCGTGCAACTCCCTTTCCGGTAAACTGGTTGTAGTCAAGAATATCAGCACTGATAGAATAATCTTTATAATCCATTTTCGACCTTCCTTCAAAACTGGATTGTTTGGTCACAGTATTATAATAACCTTTTTCAGCGTATAGGGTCCCGTCCTTGCTCACAATTTTGGTTGGACCTTTAAAATTTACAATCTTGGTTCCGGCATTATAAATAAGTGTATCACAATTCATTGTGTACTGAGGATTTTTCAAAACCACATTGTTTTTAAATGTGAAAACCTTTTGATTAATGTAATAATATCCAATATCGCTTGTTAATGTATTTTCTGCATCTACTACCCTACCGCCGTTAAAATATTTCAGCATTTTATTTCCCATATCATAGTCAACAAACTGGCTATAAAGTGTTGCTTTTGAATCTTTTAATACAACTTCCTTTCCACGGATCTGGGCAATTTTTGTGTTTCCATCGTAGTAAAGTTTGTCACCGGAAACCGAGAAAGAATCGCCCTGGGTAATTCTTACTTTTTCAAAGGCTTCAACCTGGTTTTGCTCATAATATTGATATGCTGTTTCGCAAAAAACAGTGATATTGCCTTGTTTCAGAGCAACGTTACCTTTTAATATTCTTACGTTTTTACCATTGATTACTGATCCCTCCAATTCATTTGCCCGAATTAATTCAATTCTTTCCTGAGCAAAAATTAATGAAGGTTGTAAATAAAAGCTTAGTAATAATAATCCTAACAGTTTTTGGAACATAATTCTTTGGTGATCAAAAATAGAGGTAAAAACTGAAAATCTATGTTTGATGGCAGTATCTTTAATGTGTATGGAAAGATTTTACCTTCTTTCAGCATTTTACCATATTTTTGTTTAGAAATAGTATTCATGTCAACAGATCAACACACTAATCCCTGGACGAAACTTTCATCTAAAGATATATATGACAATCCCTGGATCCATGTAAGAGAAGAGCAGGTTTTAAATCCAAAGGGAGGGAAAGGCATATATGGTGTTGTCCATTTTAAAAACAAAGCAATTGGAATTATTCCAGTAGATAAAGATTTGAATACCTGGCTAGTAGGGCAATACAGATATCCGCTTGAAGAATATTCATGGGAAATCCCGATGGGAGGTGGTCCAATTGAAACTGATAAATTAGAATCTGCAAAAAGGGAATTAAAAGAAGAAACCGGTTTTACAGCTGCTAAATGGACCTTGATATCGAGAATACATACTTCCAATTCAGTAACTGACGAAGAGGGCTGGATTTATCTTGCGGAAGAATTAACGGCTGGTGAAACAGAGTTTGAGGAGACGGAAGAATTAAAGATCTGGAAACTTCCCTTGAAAACTGCAATAGAAATGGTCTTGAACAATGAGATCACTGACTCATTAACAGTTTGTGGATTATTAAAAGCAGCAAGAATTTACAATTTGTAGATGTTGTCAGATAATTATATTCTTTACGGATCAGGAGGTCATGCTAAAGTAGTATTAGAATGCCTTTTGAGTGAAAATAAAAGTGTTTTAGGTATTTTTGACGACGCTCATACTTTTGATACTTTTAAAAATATACCTGTTTTATGTGGTTATGATTTTAATAAGTTTCAAAATTCGCTTTTAATTGTAACAATTGGGAATAATAAAATAAGAAAGCAATTATCTCTTAAAATCAGGCATAAATTAGGCTCTACTATATTTTCTAAAAACATCATTTCTCCTTCAGTTACAATTTCTGATGGATCAATGATTTTGCAAGGTGCCATTCTGAATTCTGATTGTTTTATAGGAAGGCATGTAATAGTTAATACAGGTTCAATAGTTGAACACGATTGTTTAATTGAAGATTTTGCACATATAGCTCCCGGGGCGGTTGTTTGTGGAAATTCTAAGATCGGAGAAGGTAGTTTAATAGGTGCTAATTCGGTTATTGCTCCAAATATCACTATTGGAAAATGGTGTCAAATATCTGCTGGCAGTTCAGTTTTAAAAAATATTCCTGATTATAGTTTAGTACAAGGTGTTCCGGGTCAAATAATAAAGACAATTGAATAAAACGGCGTCATTAACAACAAGCTTGCAACCACTTTCACTTCCGGATTTTAGTGGAATTGAGGCGGAGCAACTTATTTCCGTTTTGAGAAAATGTGAACTAGGCGAAGGAGAAGATATTTTACAAAATTTTGAGAAAGATTTTAAAAAACTGGCCAATGTAAATTATTGTGTACCAGTAAGTTCTGCTACAAGTGGTTTACACCTTGCACTTTTAGCCTTAGAAGTTGGTGAAAATGATGAAGTTATATGTCCGACTTTTACTTTTGCAGCATCTGCATTTCCTATACTTTACCAAAAGGCAACACCAGTATTTGTTGATTCTGAGAAGGATACCTGGAATATTTCACCTGAATATCTGGAAAAGGCGATTAAAAGTAGAATACTGGCTGGCAAAAAACCTAGAGCCATTATAATAGTTCATTCTTATGGCAACCCAGCGAAAATTGCTTCTTTGCTGGAGATAGCTAACCATTACCAAATTCCTATTATTGAAGATGCTGCAAATGCTTTGGGCTCAACTTATAATAATCTACAGGTTGGTACTTTTGGTACGATAGGGGTTTTTTCCTTTAACAGGAATAAAATTATTTCTGGTGGTGCAGGGGGGAGTGTGATAACAAATAATAAAGTTATATCAGAAAAAGTTAGATATTTTGCACACCAGGCCAAATCAAACCTGGCATATTATCATCACGAAAATATTGGATATAATTATGGGTTGAGTCCAATTCTGGCTGAAATTATAAGACTCCAATTGCCCACATTAGAAAAGAGAATTTTATTGAGAAGGTACCAGTTTGATAATTATTTGAAAGGATATCATTCAGAAGCAACTTTTCAAAACGAAGCTAATAACTCATTTAGCAACAGATGGTTGACAGTATTTAAATATAATTCTAAACCTTTTCCCCCGGAATATCATCATGTTTGGAAGCCCTTGCATACACAACCGGTTTTTGAAAAATCTCTATATTTTGGAAATCAGGAAAGTGTAGAATTTTTTAACCTGGGGGTTGCACTACCTTTCTTAAGAAATAACATAGGTCAATAAAAACATAGAGCCCCAAAAGGGGCTCTATCAGTACAAATAATTGAACTAGGTTTAAAATTTGTCTTCATTATCATGTCCTTCGAGTTTCACAACTTTATTGTACAAACCTAGAAGAAGAAATGGTGCAGCCCACTGCCCGACAAATAAAGCTTCATGGTCTTTCTTTGCCAATTTCATTCCTAATGAAATAGCCATTGAACCTAAGGCCGCCCAAAGGAATAAATCGGAAGGCAATTTTGCGGTTTGTTCTTCAATTGCTTTCGCAACTTTACCTTCTTTATGTTGTGTGTTATTTAATACAGTCTCCATAATTTAATAATTAATTTTTTAAAATATATTAATTACTAAAAAGGAGTGTGCCACGTTTCCGGATATACTTATGAATTATAGTTTTCCTTCAAATACAGCTCCCAATCCTGTAGTGTATTGTTCTTCATTACCCGTGGGAATTTATTCTGAGAACCTACTTTACCTTGCTTTTCCATCCATCCATAAAAAGCCTGATTTGGAAGTACTGTTACAATTATATCTTTTAATGCTGCAATTCTTTCAACACGGTAATCGTCATTTAATTCCTTCAAATAAGAGTCCAATTTTAATTTTAAAAGGTTTGTGTCTACTGGTTCATCAGAAGCGATCCACCATTTATGCGCAAACATGCTTTGATATGGTATACCTGCTACAGTAAACTCTTTAATATTTATGTTAAAATCATTGGCAACTAATTCTATGGCTTTGTTCATATTATCGACAGACAAATGTTCGCCGCACAGACTTAGGTAGTGCTTTGTACGTCCCGTAATAATGATTTCGGCTCTTTTTTTGTCGAGGAACTTAACCACATCACCTATCAAATATCTCCAGGCACCTGAACATGTTGAGAGTAGCAAGGCATAATCCTTTCCTTCTTCAACTTCATCAATGAGAAGTGTTTCAGCATTATCGAAAATTTCTCCATCAGAATTAAAGTTTTGGGAATTGAAAGGGACAAATTCATAGAAAATCCCATTATTAAGGATCATCCTCATTCCTTCAATATTTGGATCATCCTGAAAAGCTATAAATCCTTCTGAAGCAAGGTAGGTTTCAATGTATTTGATAGGCCTTCCCAAAAGTTTTTCAAATCCTTTCTTGTAAGGTTCAAATGATACTCCTCCGTGTGTATAAACAGATAGATTTGGCCAGATCTCATGAATGTGACTGAGATTGTACCGCTCAATGATCATTTCAAGCAAAATCTGGATCCAGGCAGGTACCCCAACTATAAAACCAATATCCCAGGTAGGTGCTGCTTTTACTATTTCTTCTAATTTCTCTTTCCAGTCCCGGTATTTAGAAATTCTTTTACCTGGTTTATAAAAATGTTGAAACCAAAAGGGTATAGTCGAAGCTCCGATTCCACTTAAATCCCCTTCAAAATAGGTTCCGTTGTAGTTCAAATGAGTACTACCACCCAGCATTAAAATTCCCTTTGTATAGATTTCAGACGGTAAATGATAATCTCTTAAAGCAAGAATCTGGCGAAGGCTTGTTTTCCTGATCGCTTTGATCATTGTCTTAGTCAATGGCAAATGTTTTGTTGATGCTTCCGAAGTTCCTGAACTAAGAGCAAAATATTTAACCTTACCAGGCCATGTTACATCCTTTTCACCATCTAAGCACTTGTGCCAGAATTCTTTATAAATTTTATTATAAGAATAAATTGGTACTTTTTCTTTGTATAGCTTATAAAAATCCTTTTTACCAGAAAGGCTTAATAAACTCATTGTTTCTACAATTTCTGCAAAGCCATACTTTCTGCCAATTTCAGTTTCAATAGCTTCAATAAGAAGCTTTTTCAATTGTTTTTTCTGTAGTTTAAAGGAAGATTTATTCTCCTGCTCTATTGCTTTGCCAAGCTTAACACCACTTTTAAGCAACGCCCCTAAAATGACCATACGATTATTCACAATATCAAAAATACAATTTTATAATACCTGATTTATTTTTTACTTAATAATGTACCTTCTTCAGTAACTAAAGATATCTTTAATAAACTTAGTAAAAGTATCTTTACACACAATTAATACTGTTAATGAATACCAACAAAGTAAATGAAATAAGAGAATACCTAATTAACAAAAATTGCGAGCTGATTGCTGTAACAAAGACTCATCCAATTGAAACTTTATTTGAGGCCTACAATATTGGATTGAGAAAGTTTGGAGAAAATAAAGCCCAGGAAATGGCTCGTAAATACCAGGAACTTCCTAAAGATATTGAGTGGCACATGATCGGGCATATGCAAAGTAATAAAGTTAAATATATTGCCCCATTTGTTTCTTTAATCCATTCTGTGGATTCTTTTTCAATTTTGGATGAGATTAATAAACAGGCTTTAAAATTCGATCGTGTGATAAACTGTCTGATCCAGATTCACATAGCGGAAGAAGAAACAAAATTCGGCCTGAATAAAGAGGAGGCTGAAGACCTTATAACCAGAATTAAATCTGAAAAGCTTGAGAATGTTCAAATATGTGGTTTGATGGGAATGGCGAGCAATACTTCAGACCAGAATCAAGTAAGAGAGGAATTCAAAAAGCTTAGACTTCTATTTGACCAATTTAAATCTCAAGATCAAAATTTCTCTATTCTTTCAATGGGAATGAGTAGTGATTACAAAATAGGAGTTGAGGAAGGGAGTACGCTTGTAAGAATTGGATCTTTATTGTTTGGTGACCGGTACTACCCTATAGCTTAGCTTTCATTTCCAATTCAGTAACTGCATGTTGAATGCTTTCTTTGGCAGAGATAAGTTTTTTATCAAACAATTTATCATAGAAGATAGAGAAATAGGAAAAATTTGTTCCAAGAAACTTCAAATTCTCACTGGTAATAAAGGGCTCGCCGCCAACAAAAAATCTTCTTACCTGATCAATATAGCTTCCTAATTTAATTAAGGATAGAGGTAATGATTTTGTTGGAGATTTAATTTTGTATATCTCGGATGTATAATCATACAACTGCTTATATGTAATGGATTCTGAATTTAATACCAAGCGGTTTTTATGCTTTATCGATATTAGTTCTCCAATCACTCTCGCCACATCACGAACATCAACAACGTTAAGAAAACCATTTGGATAGAAGTAATTAAACTTTTTTACAAACCCCAATAGTCTTGTGCTAGACCTTGAAATATCTCCAGTTCCAATAATTACGGAAGGATTAATTATAGAAAAATCTAATCCTTCCTCTCCTCCTCTAAAAACTTCTAATTCTGCCAGATATTTAGATTTTGCATATGAGCTATTAAAACCAGAATCTTCCCATTTCGAATCTTCATTGTAAGAATTAGTTATTTCACTCCTTCCCAATGCAGAAATCGAACTCACATGTATTAGCTTTTTAATCTTTGAGTTTAGGCAAGCGTTGACAACATTTGTTGTACCCAAAACATTTACATCAAATATTTCTCTATTTCTTGATGGATTAAATGATACAAGACCAGCACAATGAATAACAATATCACAATCGATGAAGATCTTTTCCAAAATTATTTCATCCTGAATATCTCCTTCGACAACATCGCATGAGTCAATTTCATTAAAAATCAGACTCCTATCAAAGCCTTCTCTTAATAGCAGAACAAGATTGTGTTTAAAAGTCAGAAGATATTTTACAACATGTGATCCTACCAGACCGCTTGCACCCGTAATGCAGATTTTCACTACAATGTGTTATTTAACAAAGGTAAATCTCTTAGCTTATTATAGTATTTCAAGCTTTTAACTTTTGTAATTATTTCTGTATGCTTCATACTATGACAGTCTGTACCTAAAAAGTGGATCATTTTATTGTCAATAAGTTTTTCTGAAATCTTTTGGGCCATAGGTGAATAGTATCCTGCCAGACTATTAATGTTTAATTGAAAAAGTAAACCTCTATCAAATAATTCCATGTACTTATTGAAGTTCCCGTACATATAAGTATAGCGTTCCGGATGGGCAATAATGGGAGTAAATCCTTTGGAAATTAATTCAAAAGTAACATGGTTCAAATATGAAGCTTCATTTATGTATGATGTCTCAATCAAAACATATTTTTTTGCCCCAAAAGTTAATATTTCAATCCCTTTTTGAATATTGTTGTACAAAATATCGTCCACATAATATTCTGCTGCCGCTTCAATTTCAATATTTAAATGTTTAGAATTTTCTTTAACCAGATTAAGCTTTTCTCTAATTCCTTCAGGAGTATTCTTGTAAGAATCACCCATAATATGTGGTGTTAGAATAGCTTTTTTATAACCTAACTCAACAAAACGAGTCAACATTTTTAAGCTTTCAGTAAGGTCATCTGCACCGTCATCAATACCCGGCAACAAATGAGAATGCATATCAGTGTGAATAAAATCACCTAATGTTTCAACTGGTTTTGATTTTTTAAAAAAGGAGAACATTAAACAATATTAATAAAACCTTTTATTTTCCGGAGGAGTCCTTTCGGTGATTTCCCTTCATCCATATTATAGTAGTCACCATAACCATAGCCCTGGCCATATCCATATTTATATCCGTAAGCATAAGATTTAAGGTTATCAAATCCATTCAACATAACTACCAGATTTTGAAACTTATTTTTAGTAATGAGGTTATTTATACTTCTTTCAAAACCCTTCTTTGAGTATTCTGCCCGAACAACATAAATCGTCAAATCACTTTTTTTCATCGCCAGAATGGCATCAGTCACAATTCCAACAGGCGGAGTATCAATAATTATAACATCGAACTTTAATTTTAATTGTTCCAATAAAACATCAAATTCTTTCGACATTATCAATTCAGAAGGATTAGGTGGTACAGGTCCAGAACTGATAAAACTATAGCCTGGAATTTGGGTATCGTTAATAGAATCTTCTAAAGCACTTCTTCCGATTAATATAGTACTTATCCCCTTTTGATTATCTGCTCCAAATGCTTTACTAATCTTTGGTTTCCTTAGATCCAAATCTAGTATAACAACCTTCTGACCCGACATTGCAATTATACCGCCAAGATTTATAGCCACAAATGTCTTGCCTTCTCCACTTATAGTAGATGTAATACTTATAACCTTGTTATTTTTTCCTTTACTTGTAAATTCCATATTAGTCCTTATGGACCTAAGGGCCTCACTTACTGGTGATTTGGGGAATTCATTTACAACTAATTTAGAATAATCCATTTTCTGAGAATTGAAATTTGGTATAAATCCAATCATAGGTGCAAGGCACAATCGTTCAAGTTCGCCAACATTATTAATTGTATTGTGAAGGAAATATTGTGAAATAATTAAAAGAAAGCTTAAAACTAATCCACTCATAGCTCCAATAAAATAGACTTGAAAGGGAACTGGATATACTGGCTGTTTAGAGATTGCTGCCGATGCCAAAATTTGAAATTCAGGAACTGTACCAGCTTTAGAGATGCCATATTCCGCTTTTTTATCTATTAGCATTAAATAAAATTTCTCATAAAGATCATAAAAGCGTTTCAATTTTGTAAACTCAGTTTCTTTGGAAGGAAGAATAGTGAAAGCAGTTTCATATTCTTTAACCCGTTCTTTCGTCCGATCAATTTCATCAGATAATAACTTTTTATACTCGCTAATATGGTCTATCAGTATGTCTCTACTTTGTGCTATTTCAGTTTTAATTGATTTACTAGTAAAAGTAGTTGACTTTGAAGTTTCCAATACATGATGCTGTTTTAGTTGCAATTCCATAAGCTTAGTAGCTTCAGCTTGTAATTCTGCATCATTTTCAAGCAAATAAAGCAATGGCATAACCTTTTCAATTCCAGTTTCTTTATAAATGGCATCCTGTAGCTTGGATATAATATTGAATTGTATTTTTAATTTGTCTAACTGAGTAGCTTCAATTTCTGATTTTGTCAAATACCTAGATATTTCACCTTTAATATCCGGAGTTCTATTAACTCTGGTAAAGGATTCTATTTTGCGTTCATATTGATCCAGATTTTGTTCAGTCATTCTAAGTTGCTCATTTAAAAAAGCAATAGATTGTTCATGTGCCTTGTTTTTTTTCAAAATGGTTTCCGACATGTAAACTGAATCTATGACAACTACAATATCGCGAGCTTTTTCATTATCAAAATCCGAAAATGAAATTTCAATGGTTTTGGCTTCCGCATTTGCAACTTTAACAGTTAAGCCAGAAGCAAGATATTGTTGCAATTGTTCCCTGCTGTTTATCACAAAATAATACTTCTGACCAATCTCTAAATTTGAGATATTATCATTTTTGCCAATTATAATTTTAAACTCTGGTTTATCAATTATTTCCCCAAATGTGTATTTGTCTGTAACATCATTATTACCAACTTTATAAGACAGTTCAAAGGAATTTTCGTCAACTATTCTGACATCGAAAATCCGATTGTAAAAATCTTCTCTGAATAAAAAATATTTCACTAGAAATGGTGAGTCTTTATATCTTTCTGTGTTATTTATTCTACCATAGGCAAAGTAAGAAACCTGTAGAGGCAAAATATCCACAACCTTGTCATAGATAAGATTTGATTTAATAAGTTCAATTTCACCTGATAAGTAAGAAATATTATCAGCCTGTTGTTGATTAAACACAGGTGACATTTGCTTAATATCATATTTAATTATAGATCTGGATTGAAAAACAGTCTTTGTATATCTTAGGTATAAGAAGGAAAAGATTCCACATAATAGAAAGATTAATAGCATCCAATGAATATTCTTCTGAGCAACTATTAAAAACCTAATAAAATCAAGATCTGACAGGATGTTATCATCCTCATCAACTTTACTGCTACTGTGTTCTGAACTAATATCCACCGCCATGTTAGAGTCTGGTTTTTGTAGCGATATATACCAATAGAAGAGTATTTACAAATGCAATCAGTGGGCCAACTTCTGACAAAATTTGATTTAATACTCTTCTCTGTCTTTCTACATATATAATATCATTTGGTTGTACATTCAATTGCGACATTCGAACTCCTTCCATGGTCGAAAGATCTATTAAGTAGACATTGGGATTTTTTAAATCTCCACGTATCAGCCTTATATTATATGATTTAGCCACTTGATCTAAACCGCCGGCAATAGTCAAAACTTCAATTACATTCATATTTTCATTTTCGAGCATAACAACCTTGCCCGCCATTTCAGACTTATTACCCGTATTTCCTAACACAAATACTCTCTTATTTACAATCTTGGAGGTTATGAAAGCGTCTTCATAAAACTCAGAATATTTGATTTGTAAAATACTGTCAAGTTGTCGAAGAGAATTACCTTCAATCTTTAATCTACCTAAAAGAGGTAATTTCACTTCACCTGTGCTTTCAACCAAATATTTTATCTCATTCGACTTACTTGAACCTTCCATACCGGCACCCAATTGCTTTGACATTTCCTGATTTGGGTCAACCAATCTTTCTCCTTTGTTAGTGTAAACTGATATTTGCAGATAGTCATCTTTTTTTATAACATAATTCCTTTCTGCTTTGGAAAGAGCATCTAATTGAGGATCAGAAATAATCTGACCTTTTGTTCGGAACATGATATTCTGATTAACGCTCCCGCAAGAGGCCAGCAGTGCTAAAAAGCCAATTAAAAGTAAATTGACATAAAAATTTCTTACCGACATATTACTTTTTACCAAACAAAATTTCAAGAGTTTTGAGCTCTTTGTCTTTTTCAGAAACAATAGGATTTTTTACCATCCATTCAATTTTTAATTGTGGGTCGTTCCATAAAAGTCCGGATTCTGAAGCCTTATCATATATGTTGGTGCATTTATATGAAAAAATACAATCTTCAATTGCAGTAAATCCATGTGCAAATCCTTCTGGAATGTAAACCATGTTATTTTTTTCTGAATCCAGGATAAAAGATTCCCATTTGCCAAAAGTTGGAGATTCTGGACGAATATCAACAGCAATATCCTGAGCTCTGCCTGTAATTACCCTTACCAGTTTCCCTTGTGCAAAAGGCTTGTTCTGAAAATGGAGACCTCTTACAACACCTTTTTTTGAAAAAGATTGATTATCCTGAACAAAATTTAAATTTAGGCCTGCTTTTTCGAAGGCTTTTATGCTATGCGTTTCAAGAAAAAAACCTCTGTCATCTTTGAATATACTTGGAAAAATTTCTATAAGCCCTTCAATACTTGTATTTCTAATCTCCATTTTAATAATTAAAATCTCACGAAATTATACTATTACTTGAGTCCAACACATTATTAACTGTGATTTCCTTCAAATAACTTTGAATTACAATATTTTCATCAAATTTATTTACTGCAATATTTCTTCCTTTTAAGCCCATTTCTTTTAAGCTATCTTCAGATAACCCTATCATTTTAATCATAGCATTAGCAAGGCTTTCTGCGGATTTAGGTTCGCAAAAAAAACCATTTTCTCCATCTATTAACACTTCTTTGCATCCTGGAACACTTGTGGCAATAATTGGTTTTCCCAAGGCCATTGCTTCTAATAAACTGCGTGGCGTACCTTCTCTATATGAAGGTAAAACTACGCAATCTATTTGGTTAATATTTTTAGTAATATTTTTGCTTTCACCTATGAAATTTATATAATCATTTTGTATCCAATAAGTTAAATCTGCTTTTAAAATGTTGTATTCGCTTTCCCTATCATAAAATCCGACTAATGAACACTCTATATCTAAACCTTTTTCTTTTAATATTTGAGAGGCTTTTGCGTATTCATAAATTCCTTTATCCTTTAGCAGTCTTGCAATTAATAAAAACTTAAATGGTTTATGTTTTATATAAATTTCTGGTAAATATTCATTAGTATTAATTCCGGAACCAGGTATAAGTCCGGTTTTGGATGGTTTTAAAATATTTAATTCAACAAATAAATTTTGATCATCAATATTCTGAAAGAATACTCTCTGGGGAATTGTAAAGGCAAATTTGTAAAGTAACTGAACAATTTTAAAAATCCAGTCCTGTCTGATAAATACAGTTCCTAATCCTGACACATTGGAAATGCATTTTATACTTAATAAGCCACATGCAAGGCTTCCATATATATTAGGTTTAATAGTGTAATGTAGAACATACTGGGGCCTTATATTCTTATAGAGCCTGAGAAACCGAAAAAACAAAATCGTGTCATTATAAGGATTTACTCCTTTATTATCCATTGGTAAGTTAATAAACTTACAGCCAAGAGTTTGAAGTTCAATAGAATACTCATCTTCAGGAGCAATGGCTATGACTTCATGGCCTTCGTTTAAAAGTGCTTTTATTATTCCTTTTCTGTAATTAAAAATATTCCAGGAGGTATTTATAACAATGGCAATCCGCAATAGTTATTAATTTAGGTTGCAAATACGTCAATTGTACGCAAATTTGTAGTCCCTAATTCTTTGGTTCAAATAGTATATTCAAAAACACCTTCATCTTAATTCGGGCAAAAAAATGTTATCTGTTAATCGAGTTATCAAATTTCTTTGGATTATTTCATTGATATTATTTCTTTTAGGACTGCTTTACGGGTATTATATACTTCCAGATGCAGTTTGTTTCAAATTCGATCCTAATGGATTTCCAATGGATTACATGCCACGAAAACATGCATTCTATATTTTCTCAGGAATATGTGGAGCTTTCAATGTTTTAATTTTATTAATTGAAAAATTAATCCTGTTGATTCCAAACAGGTTAAAACCTGTACCTAATAAAATTTATTGGCTTTCTACCCAGGAAACACAGGATGGATTAAATTTTGTATTATCCAATTGGTTTTATATTTTCTTAACAATACTGAATGCTTGTTTACTTGTTGTTTTTTACTGTTTTGCTAAAGTAAATTCCAATTTTCAATCAAATATTGTTCAATATTTCTGGGTATTCCAGGCAGTAACTATAATTCTGGTTCTATGGATATTATACTTACCAGTCAGATTGTTTATAAGCAAGATATTTATCAGATAAAATGGAAAAAATTAGGGCAACCACAGTTTTAGGGATTATTCACAACGGAAAAATTGCCTTAGGGGCAGACGGACAAGCGACAATTGGAAATACTATTGCCAAAACGAATGTTAAAAAAGTCAGGAAACTTGCAGACGGCAAAATTATAGCCGGTTTTGCTGGTTCTACTGCAGACGCTTTTACTCTGATTGAACGGTTTGAAGAGAAGTTGGCAGCCTATGGAAATAACATGAAAAGGGCTGCAATAGAATTGGCAAAGGATTGGCGGACAGACCGTTATTTAAGAAAACTGGAAGCTATGATTATCACTGCCAATAATGATGAAATTTTAATAATATCTGGTACAGGTGATGTTTTAGAACCGGACATGCAAGTTGCTTCAATTGGTTCTGGAAGTATGTACGCCCAAAGCGCTGCATTGGCTCTCAAGAAGTTTGCACCTCACCTATCTGCTGAACAAATGGTTAGGGAGAGTTTGTCAATTGCAGCCGATATTTGTATTTATACCAATCATAATTTTTTAATTGAAGTTATTGATTAATGTTTATTGCATTAATCTAACATTTAAACCTAAACTTTATACTTCACCCTGCTATTTTTTGCATTTTGTTGTTATATTGCTGGAATTAACGTAAAGCATTTGCTGCCTTAAATTCCACTTATGACCTTACTCCAAGAACTTCAGGAAAAACTGGGAAAACCTTATACCGATTTAGAATTTTTACTTAATTGCCTGAGAGAAGTTTTAAAGGAAAACAAACAGGAAAAGCTTATCCAGTTTATCCCTTGGATAAATAATGAGGAGGGTTTAAACCCCGAAAAATTCAAAGAAGAGCACCTTCAATTATATTCTATTGCGTTTCACCTTCTTAATATGGTGGAAGAGAACAATATAGCTCAATCAAGAAGAAAAAAAGAGAACGACAATGGACTGGAAACCATTAGCGGTCTTTGGGCAAACAATCTTCTATCTTTAAAAAAGGCAGGAATTTCAGAACAAGATATAGCCAATAGCCTGTGCGATATATGTGTTGAACCTGTTTTAACTGCTCATCCAACAGAAGCAAAACGGCCTATAGTTCTGGATCATCACAGACAATTATATCTACTCCTTTTGGAGAGGGAGAATACAATGTTTACTGAACTTGAAAAAACGGATATAAGAAGAAGAATTAAGTTAGAACTAGATAGGTTATGGAGAACAGGAGAAATTTTTGTTGAAAAGCCTAATGTTGCGACAGAACTAAAAAATGTTCTTCATTATCTTACAACAGTATTCCCTGACGCCATTTTGAAATTGGACAGAAGGCTGGAACAAGCCTGGGCCCATACTGGTTTTAATCCTGACTTACTCAGAGATTATAACAGTTTACCATGTATTTCATTTGGTGATTGGGTTGGTGGTGATCGAGACGGGCACCCTTTTGTTACTGCAGAAGTAACAAAAGATACTTTAGAATCCTTAAGGTTAAATGCAATAACAGTAATTAGAAGATACCTGGCAGAACTTGCCAAAAACCTTTCTTTTAATTGTCATTTAAAGAAATGTCCTAAAAATCTCCAAAAACGGATTTTAAGTATCTTAATAGATTTCGATTTTAAAGAGGACAATTTATCAGAATCAGAACAAATGGAGGCTTTCTCTCTGTTTGTTAATCTATTGATGATAAAACTACCGGTAGATATTGAAGGCGACACTCCGGTCAGATTATCAGAGAAACCTTACAGCTATATAAAACCGGCAGAGTTAACGGCTGACCTGGAGATACTTTATGAAGCCTTGGTTTCTTTCGGTGCTCCCATAATTGCTAATAATGATGTTAAAAACGTATTGCGAATTGTTCAGACTTTTGGATTTCATGGTGCAAAGTTAGATATACGTCAGAATAGCAAGTTTCACGACCAGGCAGTAAGCCAGCTTTTAAATATTGGACTCGAAAAAGAAATTGATTTTTCTTCACTTTCTGAGAAAGAAAGAATAGATTTTTTGACTGAAGAATTACATTCTCCCAGACCTTTTACACAGCCTGGAATGAAATTAGGTCCAGAAGCTGAAGCTGTAATAAATTGCTACAAAGTAGTAAGTGATTACATGCAAAAATATGGTAATGATGGAATTGGATCCTTTATTGTAAGCATGACACGTTCTGTATCTGATCTTTTGGTTGTTTACTTACTTGCCAGAGAAGTAGGTTTTGTAGACAAAACAGATGCCGGACTTGTCAGCAAAATAAAAGTTGTTCCTCTTTTTGAAACAATTGACGATTTATTGGCAAGCCCAAAAATTCTTGAAGGATTTGTAGAACATCCATTTACTAAAAGGTCCCTTTTATATCAAACTTCACAATCGAAGTCCAAAATGCCTGTACAGCAGGTAATGGTTGGTTATAGTGACAGCAATAAAGATG
>JACMRH010000412.1 GCA_014376535.1 Cytophagales bacterium
ACTTTTAACTGGTTTAAACTTCCTGATTTAACTACTCCTCTTGCTGGATCTGGTCAGAATAAAACCACGCTGCTAGTTTCAGATACGGGAAGGTATGTTGTGAGGGTTACAAGCCCAACAGATGCAACTTGTTTTAAAGAATCCGCTATCACAAACGTCACATATTTGTGTGAAAGGCCAGTTATCCAACTGTTTCTGGATGGAAAAGCATTATCTAAGCCCTATAATATCTCCCTCTGTGAAGGGCAAAGCAAAAACCTTAGTATTGCACCTCAAAAATATACTTTTGAATATGACATCCGTAAACCTGATAAAACCCTTTTAAACAGTGTCTCTTTTCCTGCGGGAGATTCTGCCAAATTAGTCCTTACCTCAGACTATCCGGGAACATTTTATTTAAATATATATTCAAAACTTCAAAGTGGTGGAGCACGTGCCTGTTGGACAAAAGCAGATTCGTTGGCAAACCCTTTGAATATAACAGTTTCATCTCCAGTTGCAATAATAACTACTCCGGCTCCATACACATATTGTCCTGGAACTAACGGACTTACTCTTACTGCCCAAAATGCTGGACAAGGTTCAACTTACCTGTGGAATCTTAATGGACAGGCACTAGGAACTGCAACAACATCCAATACAAAACCAAATGCCCTGGCAGGGGATTGGTCGGTAACTGTCACAGATGCCAATAATTGTAAGGCTACCTCTAGTCCAGTGGTAAAGGTGACTCCATCAAATCCAGCATTCAACATAAACAGAACAACCTCTGACACTGTATTATGTACTGGTGATGTTCTGAATTTATTTAACCAGCAAAATGTGAGCGTTACCTGGGTTGCTCCTGATAATGCAAATCAGGCCGGGGTATCGTATTCAAGTGCTTCTCCTTTAAATGGCAAGTATAAAGCAATCTATACTGTCGGAAGTTGTACTGTGAAGGATTCAGTTTTGGTAAAAATTAATCCTCTACCGGTTGCCTCAATAACAAATAATAATCCTACCTATTGCCCTTCTGTAAATGGAACTTCTTTAACTGCTTTGGATGCAGGTCAGGGTGCGATTTATGAATGGTCAAAAGACGGAAGCCCGGCAGGAAGCGCATCTTCAAGTAATATATACCAGAATGCGCTGGTCGGGGCTTATTCTGTAAAAGTAACTATGCTTGGATGTTCAAATACGTCTAGTCCGGTTTCTGTTTCCCAGTCTTCTAATCTATCGTTGAACATTTCAGGTGATACTACATTATGCACTGGTGATAAATTAAGCCTTACTGCAGACCAACCTACAGGTGTTACCTGGACCTTGCCTGATAAATCAAAAGTATCGTCATCTGTATTGAATATTGACTCACCTTTGACGGGTATTTACAAGGCAGATTTTGTGGGTAGTGGAGGTTGTAAAGGAAGTGATTCAGTTTTTGTTTCCAACAATGCAAAACCTCTTGCAATTCTAAATCCTGTTTCCGGGTCATATTGTTCTAAAGAGAGTGGGATAACTTTAACTGCCAGCAGTGGTCTGGGAATGAAATATGTATGGTACAAAAACAACGTCTCGCAAGGTCCTGCAACTACCTCAAACATATTTGATAATGCATTGGCAGGAAATTGGACAGTAGAATTTATATCTGCGGCTGGATGCTCAGATACATTAAAAACTCCGGTTACAGTAACATTGAAACCAACTCCGGTGGCTGAAATAAGTACTCAAAATCCAACTTATTGCCCCTCAGAAAATGGAACTACTCTTTCTGCTGTTAATGCAGGAAATGGAGCTACATACGAATGGTTTAAAGGTCCTGTGAATTCTGGCAATCCATCCACAAGTTTAAATTTTGACAATGCGACGGTCGGCATTTATACTTTAAAAGTAACTTTGAATGGATGTGATTCTACTTCGGCACCGGTTGAAGTAAAACAGACGGCTAGCTCATCACTCACTATTTCTGGTGATACAATATTGTGCACTGGTGACATTTTATTATTAGAAACAAACCAGGCAAATAATATAACCTGGACCCTGCCTGATAAATCTCAGGTAGGTACAGTTAAACTTTCGAAGAGCAACCCGACAGATGGATATTACAAAGCAGAGCATTCTGCAAATGGATCCTGCAAAAGCAATGATTCTGTATTTGTAAAAATTAATCAACTTCCAATAGCTGAAATTATGCCTGGCGATATCTCATATTGCCCTGGTCAGAACGGAACTATTTTAGTTGCAAAAGATGCAGGAAATGGCTCCGTTTATGGATGGTTCAAGGATGACAAATTAATTTATACCGGTTTAACTCTTTCCGGAGCAACAGAAGGAGATTATTATGTAAAAGTTTCAATTGGAAAGTGCAGCCAAAGTTCAGCTGTCACTACTGTGACACAGGGTTCGGCCTTACTTGTTGCTATTAAAGTCCCTCAAACTACTTATTGCAAAGGAGACCCTGGAGTGACGCTTACTGCAGCTATGTCGAATAATGGAGGTTATGTTTATGAATGGTTTAAAGACAATGTTTCTGTTGCCAAGGGTACCAAAGATTCTGAGTTGCCAAATGCATCTCAAGGTTTATATAAATTAAAGGTTACATCCGCTGCATGTTCTGGAGAAAGTGACACATTGAGAATCACAGAAGCAGACGTGATCTTTACTGAGCTGAAATTTGATCCCACCACGCCTACAGATACCTGTCTGAACTCTGTTATTACAATCAAAACAATTGGAACACCCGGAACTATTGAGTGGACAGAGAACAATGTTAGCAAAGGAATTCACACTGACTATACTTTTACGCTAACTCAAACTACCGTCATAACTGCCAATTTAACAAGCACCTTGTCTTGTGCTGTTCCCAAAACAACAGGCCCAAGAGAAATAACTATTAAGGCTTCTCAGGCGACCAGTCCAACTGTTGCAATTAAAAGAGACCAGCCAAGTGTAAAAGATTGTGAAGGAGAGCAAACCATTATTTCTTTAAGCGACAGTTCACAGGCTGGTCCAAACCCATCATTCCAATGGTTTGTAGATGGTACTCCTAAACCAGGTGAAACAAATCCAAATGGCATATCTATGCAAAATTGGGTTAACAACACAGTGGTAGAACTGCAGATGACGAAGACAGATGGATGTGTAGCCCCAGGCAAAAATCCTGCTAAAAGTAATCCGGTTATTTTAACTGGAAATCCAAGTACCAGGATCGATTTGCAGATAACCAGTATTACCGACAACACGGTAAATGGCTTCCTTTGTCCTGGAGATGTGGCTAAACTCAAGGTTATAACCAACATCCAGGATCCTAACATGACTTATTTCTGGAGAAATAAAACAAGCTCCTCGTTTTTTGATCCGGCATTTAGTCACTCGGTAACAGAGACAACTTTCGATAGTATCTCGGTTTCAATTCCTGGGTGTTTTATTGGCAAAACTTCTGCTGCTGCTGGAAAAGTTATCCAGATTGCCAAACCTGATTCTATTATTATCAATAATAACATCAATGGCAATTACAGTAGCCCGGTTTGTTTGGGAGATACAGTATTGTTCACAGCCACAGGATCTAAAAATGTCAAAACCTTTACCTGGTTTAAAAACGGCCAAATTTTACCATCACAAGGCAAATCAGTTGAGGTACTGGATTTGAAAGATTCAGATGAAATACTGGTTGAAGGTACGTCTGACCTTAGCTGTTCTGTAAAAGCGAAAGATTCCACTATTGTAAAAGTTGATGCTAAACCACTGGTAGGTTTTGAGAATGGAGCCGGCCCTTTAAGTATCTGTCAGGGGGAAGTAGTGAAACTTGTTTCAGTTGAAAAAAATCCAGGATTAACATATTCATGGACGAAAGATCAGACACCTAAAGATTCTTCAACTAACACATACACTGCATCTGAATCAGGTGTATACCTCCTGAAAACTACAAACGGTTCATGTTCTGTCACGTCTACAATAGATATAAAACAGGCAGGCCTTTCTGTCAAAGTCTCAGCAGAACCCCTTGAATTTTTGGCTGGAGAGATTGTTCAGTTAAAATCTGTTACCTCCCAGACAGAAAATCAGATTTTGACTTATTCATGGACGCCCTCAGAAATAATGTTTGATAAGAATGCTGCAAATACAGGATCCCTTCCAATCAAAACAGGTTTTGTTAAAGTGACAGTAACAAACTCTTCAGGTTGTATCGCACGTGATAGCATAGAACTTAAAAAGAAAGACAAGTTGTTCATTCCGAATGCGTTAATTCCCGGAACTAACGATCAGAATGCATTCTGGGGAATAAAAGGAACAGAAAATTATCCTCATATTGATATTAAAGTATTCAACAGGTGGGGAACCCTGGTGCATGAACAAACTGGTTATTCCAAACCCTGGGACGGAACAATCAATGGAAAAGACCTTCCAACCGGAACGTACTATTATGTAATAAGAGATAATTCTTTTGAAAAACCCTTTGTTGGAGATCTGACAATTGTCAGGTAAAAAGAAAGGCCCTATAATCTGTTGATTATAGAGCCTTCTTTATTCAGTTTGCAATAGCCTTCTTGCCTAACAAAAAGCTAAATATCAAATCACTTCACCTCAATACACATTAAGGAAACTCTTAGTGAACCTCGTGTTAATCTTTGTGCCCCTAGTGGTTAACTTTCTTTAGATAATTAATTTTTAACAAAAGTAGAAAGTCTCACCTGGCCGTTTTTAAGCACGACTCTGGCCAGGTATATGCCAGGCTCAAAGCCGTTTAAATCCACTTTTGAGCTCAATGAAACCGCTACCTCTTTTCCGCTTGCAGAAATCAGGGTTATTTTAGACAATGATTCATTATCAATATCAAAGTTAATTACTTCTCTTGCCGGGTTAGGAAAGCAGATTAAATGGGAAGCGTTTTGTTTGGTATCCAGTAAGCCTGTGGGAATAAGAGTCTTGTGATAGGTAACATCTGTAACAGCACCATCTTTATAAATCACGTGTGCATAAGCTTCCACGGATTCCTGAGTATACCATTTAAAGGTAGAATCTGTTTTAGTAGAAGGTGGTCTCGGAAAAAACCAATTGCCTAAAAATTTCGCCATCGAAGAATCCACCGTTGTGGTAATATTTCTGGCAAGAATAGCAGGAAAAGTCCCTGAAGGAATAATAATATTACCAGAGGCTATAACTTCTACATTAGCATAATTTTTGACCCAAAGCCAAACCGAATCCACAGGTACACCTGCGTCAGCACCTGAAACTTTTTTATTGACCAAAGCTGATCCTTTATATTTTGTACTTGCACTTATTGGAAATGGCAGAAACATAACCGGCCTTGGGAAGACAATTGTGTAGTTCTTGTTTATCCCTGCAACGTCGCCATAAAGTCCTAGTGAATATTCTCCAGTGGTTTCCAACTTCAGAAAATTGAAAAACTTATCTCCATTTTCATAAGCCACAATATCGGCAGTAGGAAAATTAGAACCACCTGGAACAGTAGAAGGAGCAACGTAATTAATGGTATCATCCTGACCAGGCTGAGCTGTAACTTTGGTAAAATCCCAGTTGTTGTTTGTTCCGGATTTACTAAATACAAATGCAGGACTGGGAACATTTGCATCGTAATTTATAATAACTGTACCTATGGCAGGAACATTGGCCTTGTTCAAGACAACCTGGGCATTTATAAGTTGGGCCGAGAAGACCATGGCAACTAGGGTACTGATTTTTTTCATAAAATTTGTTAATAGGTTAATAACGCTTTTCTAAATTAAGAAATTTTACTTAAATCATTATAATCCAGTCAAATTTGATTTACTTCACCATAATCAGTTTAACTATGGATCCTAATATTGGAATAAAGAAAGAAGACCGCGCAAAGGTGGTAGAAGTGCTTGAGAAAGTTGTGTCAAACGAGGCAATGCTATATCAGAAAACAAAATTGTTTCACTGGAATGTTACTGGTCCTCAGTTTATCGCTTATCACGAATTATTTGACAAGCAGGCAGAAACTATTGAAGAAACCATTGATGCTATTGCTGAAAGGATCAGAAGCCTTGGCTTCTTTGCCAAAGGTCTGTTTTCAGTTTTCTTAAAAGAAGCTGAGATTAAAGAAGAGCAGAAACTCCATATCCCTGCACTGGATATGATAAAACAATTAACTGCTGACCATGAAATAATTGTCAGGTACATCAGAGAGAACCTGGAAAAAGTTGAATCATTGAATGATACCGGTACATCAGATTTTCTTACTGCTATTATGGAAGCCCATGAAAAAGAAGCCTGGTTCTTAAGGGCTCATCTTGAATAAGAGAACCATTTCTCATTTATGTTTGTTTAAATAATGAAAGCCTTCCAAATTTTGGAAGGCTTTTGCTATTCTAAAGGGTTTAGAACTTTATATCAGGGTAATCAACTGGTATAATTATCTTATCTTTGTTTATAAATCTCCACAAGAATTACCGGGTTGTTGCTCCCTATCATAGCAATAAAAGCAAAACATGACATTTTCAGATTTAAAACTTATTGATCCTATACTTCAGGCATTAATTGCAGAAGGATACACAATACCAACACCTATACAGGCGCAGGCTATACCACTTTTACTCCAATCAAGAGACTTGTTGGGTTGTGCCCAAACCGGAACTGGTAAAACAGCAGCTTTCGCTATACCAATTTTGCAATTGCTTTATGCCAAAAAAGATCCATCCAGGACCAGGCCTATTAAAGCACTTATTTTAACCCCAACAAGAGAATTAGCAATTCAGATCAAGGAAAGCTTCGAGGCATATGGCAAAAACACTGGCCTTAAAAATACAGTTGTGTTCGGAGGCGTTTCTCAGGGATCTCAGGTTGAAGCTTTGAGAAGAGGAATTGATATTTTGATAGCAACCCCGGGCCGTTTAATTGACCTGATAAATCAAAGAATAATCAGCCTTTCTGATATAGAATTCTTCGTTCTTGACGAGGCTGACAGAATGCTCGACATGGGATTTGTGAACGATGTTAAGAAAATCATTACCAAACTTCCTTCAAACAGGCAATCTTTGTTTTTCTCGGCTACAATGCCTTCTGAAATACAAAAATTAGCTGATACTATTCTAAAAAATCCTGCTAAAGTAGAAGTTACTCCAGTTTCGTCAACTGCAGAGAAAGTACAACAGTCCATTTATTTTGTTGAAAAAAGCAAAAAGAAGGCATTACTTCAGCATATCCTCAAGGAAAAAAACCTGTCAAGTGTATTGGTATTTGCCCGGACAAAGCATGGTTCTGACAAAGTTGTGAAGGATCTTGTGGCGGCAGGAATCAGCGCTGGAGCTATTCATGGAAATAAATCACAAAATGCCCGCCAAAGGGCTTTGACAAATTTTAAAGGAAAAGTTACCAAAGTACTGGTTGCTACTGATATTGCAGCAAGAGGGATAGATATTGACGATTTGCCTTTGGTAATTAACTATGAGTTACCTAACGAACCGGAAACTTACGTTCATAGAATAGGACGAACAGGAAGGGCAGGAGCAAGCGGACATGCACTATCTTTTTGTGACCAGGAAGAAAGAGATTATCTTAAATTGATTGAGAAACTTATAGGCAAGAAACTGCCAGTTGTTGAAAACCACCCATATTATCCTGAATCTCCAGGCTTTTTCCTGCATTCAATTGCCCCAAGCAAATCTTCTAACGATAAGAGAAGTTCCGGAGGAAATACCCAAAGACCATCTAGAAGCGGAAGCGCACAAAGGAAGCCTAATCCGAGGAGAGACTGATGTATTGACTAAAATTGGCTTTAAACTTAAGCATTAACAACATTGTTTTAGCAAGATTAAGCTTCCCTAAATTGGGGGTGTTCAAAACATAAGAATACCTTGAGCACGAACTGAAAATAATGGCTACAGCCAAAAAATAGAAATTGACTTTCATTGTAGTTTGGTTTAGATGGTAATTTGGTTTGGAAATAATTTTTAGTCTTAATTTTTAAATACTAAGAGTAAAATTAGACCGATTGGATTTGAAATCTTTTGACATTTGTCAAAAAAGTGAGGACTAAAATTTTGCCCTGATCCTGCTAAGTGTTTCCTGTGAAATGCCCAGGTATGAAGCAATGTATCCCAGCGGCACTCTTTGTAAAAGACTGGGATAAGACAAAATCAATTGTTCATATCTTTCCTTTGCCGATAAAAATTGGAGATTATAAGTCCTGTCTTCCAGTCTAAGATAGTATTCCTGACTTATGATTCTCCCAACAGTTTCAAATTCGTGAAATTGACTATAAAGTTTTTCTAAATCAGGGTAATGAATACTAATTAAATCACAATCCTCGATTGCCATTATACTTTCCCTGGATGCTGTTCTGCTAATAAAGCTTCCAAAAGATGTAGCAAACATTCTTTCCATGGCAAACCAATAAGTAGCCATATTACCATCTTGATTAGTAAATCCTCTCAGACATCCTTTTTCAACATAATATAAGTATTCGCAGATACTTCCTTCTTCTAAAAGAGTTTGATTTTTAAGGAATGTAACTGGTTTTGCTATTGCAGTTAATGCATCCTTTGCCTTGACTGACAAAGGAGTGATCAAAGCAATACTTTCAAGGAAGCTCATTATTTTTTCACCAGCATAAAACTATGCTGTGCCCCTTTAAAATGGTTGTAAATCAAAATCGTTTTAAAACCAACAGCCGGTTTTCTTTTGAAGAGATGCAGAGGCAAAATTTCCAAATTAAGAACCTTGGTAGATAGCCAAAGCGCAAAAGCAGAAGAGGTTGGGTATTCACCGCTCATGTGCTTATAACGCATTATACTGACATCTTTTGATATTTCATTTTCTACCGCCTCGTAAAAAGGCAGGTGTCTTTCGTCACCATTTTCACCGGTAATTAATAAGTCTGGGGTAATTCCTGTTTTTAAAAAAGGTTCCAGGAAAGTTTGCAAGCCTTTTACAACTTCTTCAATATCAGCAGTATGCAGCATTTTCATGCTAATTATTCTGGCTAATGCTCCATTGGGGTTATTGTTGACTAAAAACATGGCCGCTCCCTCGCCTGCCAGACTGCCTGGAGATTTAATGTTATAAAGCTCAGTATTTGAGGCAGCCGATTCTTTGTACCACTTTCCTAATCTTTCAATTGTATTGTTG
>JACMRH010000040.1 GCA_014376535.1 Cytophagales bacterium
ACCTCAAAAAGCGAAGCAGATAAAGCCATTAACTCTTTAAGGGGCATTTTATTGGGAATTAATTTCGACCACGAAATAAATGACCATGAGATAAAGGAACTGGGGAACTGGTGTGCTCAACATCAGGAGATCATTAGAAGAAATCCTTTTAAAGAATTTATGATGGTGATACAGGAAGCCATTCAAAAACCGGATAACCGGGCAGAGATGATACAGGACCTTTACTGGCTTTGTCAGAAGTATGAAAATGATAGCTTTTATTATAATGCAGCGACCGCCGAATTACAAACACTTCAGGGTATTTGCCATGGAATTTTAGCTGATGGAATGATAAAGGATGAAGAAGTTTTTCAATTAGAAAGGTGGATTGAAGGGAATGACCATCTTTCCAGTTACTATCCTTACGATGAAATCCGAAGCCTACTTACAAGTATTCTTTCAGATGGGAAAATTGACGAAGAAGAGCGCAGAAGATTAAAAGCTTATTTTAAAGATTTTGTAAAACTCACGGATAAAGAACTCACTCAAAAAATAGATGATGAAACAGCTGATGTGAAATTAAGTGGAATATGCACTATGTATCCTGATATCAATTTTGATGGTACTCATTTTTGTTTTACAGGTGTTTCAGCAAGAGCTACACGTACCGAAATACAACAGAAACTCAAAGATTTAGGAGGTGTGTTTGAAAATAATGTGACGCTAAAAACCAATTACCTTATTGTAGGAGATAGCGGAAACCCTTGTTGGGCTTTTGCCTGCTATGGAAGAAAAGTGGAAAAAGCAATTTCTCTTCGAAAATCAGGTCATCAACTTTCTGTGATACATGAATTTGATTTTTGGGATACTGTGGAGGATTTGAAATAGAAGTATCCATCCCACTATATAGAAATTGTAAATATTTATCATTAAAACCATTATCAGGTGAAAATTCTCCATACTGCAGACTGGCATATAGGTCAACTGTTTCACGAATACGACCGTAGCTATGAGCATCAAAAGTTTCTGGATTGGCTGGTGCAGCTTTTGCAGACAGAACAGATCGATGTTTTGCTCATTAGTGGAGATGTATTTGATATTTCCAATCCGTCGGCTACCTCGATAAAAATGTTCTATACCTTTCTAAATCAAGCTACCAAAGCAAATCCTGATTTACAAATCATCATTACGGCTGGCAATCACGATTCTGCTTCCCGTTTAGAAGCTCCAAAACCTTTATTGGAATCTTCCAATGTGCATATTATAGGATTGGTTGAAAAGGATGAGGAAGGCCAAATCGATTATCAAAAACTGCTTGTGCCTATACAAAACCATGCTGGGGAAATTAAAATACAGTGCCTTGCAGTGCCTTTTCTCCGTATGGGCGACTACCCATCCATAAAGGACTGTGCAAACCCTTACACAGAAGGGGTGACCAAATTATATCAAGAGGCGTTTGAGTATGCGAACTCGAAAAAGCAGGATGGTCAATCTATTATTGCCATGGGCCATTTGCATACGCACCATGCTGAAATTAGTGACCTGGATAAATCCGAAAGGCTAATTATGGGTGGAGTGGAGTGTATTCCTGCGACAGCATTTCATCCAGATATCAAATATGTGGCATTAGGACATATCCATAAAGCGCAGAGAATTGGCGGAAAAGAACACGTCCGCTATTCTGGTAGTCCTTTACCCATGTCTTTTTCAGAACTCAACTATAAACATCAGGTTATTGTCTTTGAATTAGCAGATGATATCAGCAATCTCAAATCTATAGAAATCCCGCTATTTGTGCGACTTCAAAGAATTCCACTAAGTAGCCAACCGCTGCATCAGGTCATTGCGTTATTGGAGGCTTTGCCTAAAATGGACGAGACTTTAGAAACCGTTCCCTATCTGGAAGTAAGAGTATTGCTGGATGGGCCTGAACCTGCTTTACGGCATAAAATTGAATCAGCTTTGATGGGCAAGAATGTTAGGCTTACTAAAATAGATGTTAAATATCCGGAATCCACTAAAGCGCAAACTGAATTTATTACGCCAGAAAAACTGAACGAACTACAGCCTATTGATGTTTTCGGAAAAGTATACCAAGCCAGATTTAACAGCGATGTTCCTCCCACAATCCTTCAACTTTTTCAAGAAGTGGCACAGGAAGTTAACCAAACAGCCGAATAAGATGAAGATACTTGCTATACGTATTAAAAACCTAGCTTCATTAGAAGGAAATACTGAAATTGATTTTACTGCCGAGCCATTGTGTTCAGCAGGAATTTTTGCCATTACCGGAGCTACCGGAGC
>JACMRH010000041.1 GCA_014376535.1 Cytophagales bacterium
AGCAGGAACAATCATCCAAAACAATTTCATGATATTCTAGGGACAGGAAAGACCATGATCCAGCAAACAGCTGAACGTTTTGGAAATATTTGTCCTCAAGAAAATATATTTATTGTTACTAATAGGATTTACAAAGAAAAGGTAAAGGAGCAACTTCCATATTTGTCTGACAATCAAATACTTCTGGAGCCTATTGCTAGAAATACAGCGCCATGTGTGGCTTATGCTGCTTACAAAATATTTCAGCAAAATCCTGATGCAAATATAATTGTTGCACCATCTGACCATGTTATCCTTAAAGAGCGGGAGTTTGAAAGCTTCATTCATGAAGCGCTTACACAAACCGCACAAAATGATATAATCGTCACTCTCGGTATAAAACCTCACAGGCCAGACACAGGATATGGTTACATACAATTTCTGGAGAACAAGAGTTTTGGAGAGTTGCATAAGGTCAAAACCTTTACAGAAAAACCTAACCTGGAAGTAGCGAAGCAGTTTGTGGACAGTGGAGAGTTTGTATGGAATGCTGGAATATTTCTTTTTAATGTCAAGACCATCTTGAAAGCATTTGAAGAAAATATGCCAGAAACCGCAGAAATATTTAAACACGGGAGCTCATCCTATTTCACAACTGAAGAAGGCAAATTTATAGAATCTGCTTATTCTCAATCGAAAAGTACTTCTATCGACTATGGCATCATGGAAAAGGCAGCCAATGTGCATGTATTACTTTGTGAGTTTGGCTGGAGCGATTTGGGCACCTGGAAATCTTTGTATGAAATTTCCCCTAAAGATGAGAACCAAAATGCATTGAGTGGCAAACATCTTTTGTATGATACAAAAAATTGTATCGTAAGGACTTCTCAAAACAAAGTAGTGGTTGTGGAAGGTCTTGATAATTATATTGTTGCAGAATTTGACAATGTATTCATGATCTGCAAAAAGGACAGTGAGCAGAAAGTGAAACAATTCCTAAATGATGCCAAAGAAAGGTTTGGAGAGGACTTTGTATGAGTTTTTGGAGTAAATTATTAGAAGCTGACCAAAATTTATTTTTCTTTCTGAATTCCAAGCATCTAACCTGGCTAGACCAGTTAATGTTCTTATTCAGTTCCGATTGGTTTTGGATCCCTTTGTATGCCTTGTTTGTATTCCTGTTGATTAAAAGGTATCAAAAGAAATCCTGGCTTCCAATAGTTTTTATTATTGCAGGTGTGATACTGAGTGACCAGGTATCAGGAGCAATAAAAAGGACAGTTCAGCGACCGAGGCCCACCCATGATCTCACATTGCAAAAGGAAATTCATATCGTTAATAATTATACAGGAGGTAGTTATGGATTTGTGTCTTCTCACTCTGCAAACACCTTCTGCATTGCCATTATGCTGATTTCATTTTTATACTTCAGAAATTTGGCATCGGCCTTGATTATTTTATGGGCAATTTTAGTCTCCTATAGTCGAATTTATTTAGGTGTACATTTTCCTGCAGATATTTTGGGCGGGGCGATTTTAGGTTTAATAGTGGCTATTTCACTTATTATTATAAAGAAAAGAGTAGAAAAGCAGCTGATTTACAAGGCTTGATTTTCATTATTTTAATTTTTTGACTAAAATTACAAAAGTTCTTTATTTTATATTGAATTTTCGAAATACCACTTATGCCATTATCAATCTAAGCGTTATGAAACACTTGTTACTTTTTACTTTTTTCATTGTTTTCCCATTTTTCCTACAAGCGCAGGACGATATGAAACTCGTGAAAGACGGTATCATTATGCGTGAAGGGAAGGTATATAAAATTGACAAAGATGGCACCACGACATTAGTAGTGACCGAATCTGATTTGGGAAACGGTACCCATGTTTCAAGAAATGGTGATATCTCATGGCCTGGAGGAGTGAAAACAAAACTAAAAGAAGGCGAGATAATCTTGAAAAGTGGTGGTTTAGGAATATTGCAATCACGTGTTAAACAACTTAACGGATTTATTTTTAAAGATGGTAAGATGTGTGAAATTAGTCCGACTACTCTTAGGGCCCTTGAAGCCGAAAGGGTTGTAGCTGATAGCAACAGAATAAAGCCAGATGGTAGATATTATATTGGAAGAGGTGGTAAGTTCATCCAGATAAGAGAAAATGAAGTAGTGACACTTGCAGGTGAAATACTGATGATTTCCGATGACAATACTTTCGAATCTTATGTAATTAAGAGAGATGCAGTTGTTATAAAATCTGTAAACAGTAAAATGGGAATAGTGGATGTTGAATATCTATTTCCAAATGGTACCAAAGTAAATGCTCAGGGACTTGTAACAACAAAAGAGGGACTTTCGTTTTCATTGCACAATGGTGAAAAGCTGAACTCAAAAGGAGAGTTATTTTTGCAAAATGATGGCCTGTTTAGCAATGGTTTGGTCAAAAAGGATGGTTTGGTTTATCTATTAAAAGACGGGAAAATATCAGCTTTAAAAGATGATTATGTACAGGATACTACCAGGGTGAGTACGAAGGGCATTATAACCTATTCGAGCAAACCTGAAAAATTCGTCATGAAAGAAGGCGATATAGTATCTTTTGATGGTAAATTAATGATTACAAATACTGGATGCGCTGATAAATCCAAAAAGGAACGTTTTATTATAGACCATATTGCTTTTAAAGAGGGCAAACTTTTTATCATAAAAGATGCAGAATCTTCACTTTTAACAAAGGAAATCACACTTTCTGATGGGTCAAAAATCCTTAAAACCGGCCATATTATCAAAGCAAATGGGTCGAAAATGCAACTTCATGAAGGACAAAGAATTGCATTGACAGGCGATGAGCTCCCTGATGAAAAACCTGAAGAAACAACTAATCCGGATAAAAACTACATTACAATGTTGAAAGGCAGAATGTGGCTTGTGACGGATGGTAAACCAGGTTTATTAAAGGAGGATTACAACATTAAAGGTAAAATGATCGTAAAAATTGATGGTTTTGTTCAGAAATCTGACGGTTCCAAAATAATCCTAAAAGAGAACGACAGATTAAGTTTAGATGGTATTCTTATCCCTGTTGATAAAAGACAATTGCCAGGACAACTTCCAATCGAATACTACATTATGAAAAATGGTAAAATGTGGATGGTGCACGAAGGCAAACCTACTAAACTGGACAAAGATGTAGTGACGGTTGAAGGAACCAAAATTTTCCTTGATGGAAATATTACCAAGAAAGACAAAAACAAGTTTGTACTTAAAGAGGGCGATAAAATTGATCCGAGAGGAGAGATTTTAAGCGCTAAATAACTTTAGTTAAATAGACCTTCATCATAAAAATCAGGGCAGGGCAAAGTTTTCAATCTCTCTCTGATTTTCTTTTTTCCAGAACAGAAAACATAGCCCAGAGATATCTCGTGTGATCCACGTGAAAATGGTGATAGCTGTGAAATAGTGTAATCGAAGCTGTAGCCAAAATTAAGCCTCTCAAATCTTATTCCTGCCTGAATGATGACGGCATCTTTATTAGTAAAAGATTCAACAGTTTTTAATATTGGGATTCCTCTATACCAAAATCCAATAAAGAGGGGGCTTGTCATG
>JACMRH010000413.1 GCA_014376535.1 Cytophagales bacterium
CCCTACTGTAAAATACTTTCTGTTACCTTTAAGTACGTTTTCTCTAAAATGTCCTACCCTCAAGGCAAAAAGTTCAGCATACCAATATTCAATACCATATGAAAATGTAACTTCTTTAAGTTCTTCTTTAAAACCACCCGGGGCATCTGTGAAAGACCCTAAAGTTCCACTCATTAAACCTCTGTTTGGATCACTACCCTTGTATATAGCAGTAGAATCAGTACCCTTGCTATTAGAATAATAAATAGGGGGAGTAGGAACCATTAATTTATTGGCATCTAAAGAAAAATTAAATTTATTATACAAATCAACATCTAAACTATAACAAGCACCTAATCTCAAATTTGTTGGAATGAAATCCTTCCTGTTATTATTAGTGTAGGAAATTTTAGAACCAAAATTCGTAATTACCGCACCAAAAGCCAGTTTTGAATTTTTAGTTCCCGACATAAACTCTTTGTTCCAATAAGCTCCTACATCACCTGCAAAGCTTTTACCTGGTTTAGATTCCGAACCAGCCTGAGTAGTAAGCCCTCCTGTTAAGTTAGAATAGATAAATTTCAAACCTACTGCCACACTCAAGTTATCACTCAAAATCCTTGAATAACCTCCTCCCAGAGAAAATTCATTAGGATTGAAATCTCTTATAGCAGCTCCATTTGCATCTGTAAACTGAATTTTGCCCAAATTAAAATAGGTAAGACTTAAATAGACTCCATCTTCCTTTCTTAGCTTCATATAACCACTAAGATTTACCAGATTCATATCATCAACTAATTTTCTCAACCATGGAGTGTAAGATAATGATACTGAATAATCCTTTTTCAGGAATGCATATTTCGCAGGGTTCCAATGTGCAGAATATGCATCCGGTGATGTTGCAGCTCCTGTTTCTCCTAAAGCGCCGGCCCTGGAATCTGGTGCAATATTTAAAAATGGAACAGCCGTAGTTATAGGCCTGGCGTCACCGCTTCCCAACAAATCGGTTGATTGACCTGAACTATTTGTGTACTTTCCTGTATTCGGATTGTACCTAGTACCTTGACCATAAGAACAAATAGACCCTATTAAGAAGCTAGAAACGAAAAATATTCTAATACCTACCATAACACTATATAAAAACAACTAATTTAAAATTACTAACTTTTGATATTCGTCTTTTCTGAAACCGTCACTTAAAGCTTTTACAGATAATTTATAAACATATACGCCTCTTCCAATATTATCTCCATAGTCATCTTTACCATCCCAGACTAAGTCAGAAATATGAGTATGAGCAGATACCGTATGCGAATTTAGAGATTTAACCAGTTTGCCTGTAACTGTATAAACCTGTAACAAAATATCTAAATCATCACCAGCTCTATTGTGATCAAAATGAAATACAGTATTGCTAGTAAAAGGATTAGGATAATTTAGTAAATTTTTTATTGTAAGATTTTGATGATTTGCCACATTAAATTCTATTGTGCCACCATTTTCAACACCGTTTCCAAAAGTATCAAAAGCTTTTATTTTAATAGAATTAAACCCATCATTTATTCCATCTGAAGATGATAATTTATATTTTATTGTACCAGACTTATAAGTATCCCGATCTGATTTATAGTAACTATCTAGTTTCTTTTCATTTTTGATATTATTATTGATAATTGCTGATATTGATTTACCCATATCACCTATGGAGCTAATACCACTTTCATCATATAATTTCACAATTAAAAGTGGGCTTTCATTTGTAATCCCTCCTGAAACAAACGATTCATCGTTTAAATAAGCTTTAATTTGTGGCGGAATATTGTCATTTGGGGCATTTTTATCTCCTCCACCAACCAGGATTTGAGAATCACCACCTCCTGCATCATTCATCCTCCCGTCCTCAAAATTCGCATAAAAAAGTATTTTTCCATTTCCAACTATATAATTAATATTTTTTGGAACAATAAAAGTAAAAGAGA
>JACMRH010000414.1 GCA_014376535.1 Cytophagales bacterium
AGAAAGCATTACCAATGTGCAACCTTCCACAACTTCTATTTTATTTTCTTTTGCCTTGTCCATTAAGGCTTTATTTTCAGTTCCAGGGTTGAAAAGAATTCTTTTTGGTTTCAAGTTGATAATATAATCTATCCAGCCTGTTTGGTTTTGTGGCCCCACATATAAAGTAACTGTATCAATATCTTTTAGTTCTGGCTTTACCAAGATTATGTCCTTACCTGCAACTGTCCCTGCTTTGATACCCAATGGTATCATTTCATGTCCGTGGGCGACTAGACTGTTTGCTGCTTTATATGCATATCTTGTAGGATCTGTGCTTGCCCCAATTAAAACTGTTTTTTTCATGTTGAAATATATACCAACACTACAATTTAGCAGTAATAAAAATTCAATTTAATCCTGGCTTTTAATGTATTTCAATGCTTCCTCTGCATGTTTTGCTCCTTCCAGGTAAGAATCGAGGTGAAAAACAATCTTACCAGTATAGTCCAGAACGTAAGTTTCTCTGTTTAAACTTCCCATTGTTGATTTTATTCCAAAAAGGTTAATGGCAATATTTTCTTTATCACTTAATAGGGGAAAAGGTAGTTTGTTACTTTGATGAAAGGACTTGTGACTTTCAATTGATCCAGAATTAATACCAACTATGTTAGCTCCTTATTCTTCAAATTCTTTAAAGTGTTCCTTAAAACCCAATACTTGTTTAGTAGAAATATTGGCATTGTCTTTCGGGTAAAAGAAAACAATGAGAATCCCTTTTCCTTTTTGATCTTTAGAATTGAATATTTTGCCGTCTTGATCTGGGATAGCAAAATAGGGAAGGGAGTCCCCTGTAGTAAGATGTTTTATGGGTGTTTGTCCATTTGCTTCTAATGCAAATATTAATAAAGTCGGTAATAAGTATTTGATTGAATGTTTCATAATTCCAAAATTATGTTTTATTGATCAGTCCAGAAGCGGTTCTTAGTCAGTTTTAAATCCTGCAAAACAGAAGATTTAACATTTAACTGGAAGTTATAACTCCCTGAATTTATGGTACCAGGTATTGGGGGTATCCAGTTAAGCGACATAACCCAGCAATGAAGATCCCTTGTGATTCCAAATCTTGTGTAAGTAATTAATTTTTGGGTAAGATTGAAACCTGAGCTAAACTGTATTTTCCATTTTTCGGACAAGCTCAAATCTCCATTGTAAGTTATGGAGTGGTTGTAACCATCACGAGCAGTGCCAGGTTTAAAGTATTGGTTATAGTTAAGATTATAAGCAATGTATATTGACCAGGGAATTGTAAAGTCAAGATAATTATTTGGATTATTTTTGATATCTCTTAAAACCTCGTCAGTAGGGCTCATCGCCTGTATTCCGGAGGCTCTTTCATCTGCTTCAGGTTTTTTCTTTCTTTTTAATTTTTCTGAATTAAGATTAAAACTAAACGCCAGATTGGAAGTAACAAGATTCCCAATCCCCTTATTATTATTCCATTGAAACTGATTTTTTCTTTTGGAGATTGTGATTCCATTTAAGGAGTCAATAAGGACATTTTCACGATCATAAGGATCAATACTACCACTATAAGCAATATCGAACATGGAGAAAAGTTTAGTTCTTGCAGTAAAAGCAATGTTTGAAAGATTAAATGAATCTGCTGCTAGATTATAAGCACTGGAAAGGCCAAGGTTATCAAGCAAAGAAATTTTCTTGTATTTTCTTTTGGCACTTACTGAGTCGCTCTTTTCTTTTACTTTCAGTTCAAAATTGTTGTTAAGAGACAGACCTATTGCAGATGTCTTTCCTATCCCTGGGCCTCCCATTACAAAGCCTTCAAACTTGCTTCTGTAAACGTCCTGATTATTTACTCTTAATTTGTCATAATATCCATATGAAGGTTCAGCAAAGTCAGGTCTGTAGGTATAACTCAAATTTGGAATCAAGGTATGCCGTAGAGCTTCTAACCGTCCTTTTCGTATAAAAAAAGTTCCATAAACCCTTGTAGTTAATCCTGTTCCCATAGAATACTGGCTTGCACGGGAAAAACCTTGAACGGTATCCTTCTTGATAATAGTTGGCCCGTTATTTGATATTCCTACTTTATGGTTTATAGAACGGTTATACCAAAACTCCTCATAGGTCATATTAGGATTCAGGCTGAAATACTTTAATACTTTTACAGAAGTTGAAATCGGAATACTATGTCTTATTCCATTATTTAATTTACCGGGACTGGTTAGGTAGTTGAAGTCATCTGAAAAATTGTAATATCCTCGTTTCTGCCATTTTTTGTCTGCAAGTTGGATTGAATCTTTTCCTAAAGATTTGGAACCAACAATACTAGAATCATTGGTTATAAGATTTTGCAAGTTAAAATTGTAAGCCAAATTGAATTTCCTGATTATTTCTGTTTTCTTTCCTCCGCTTACATTTTGAAATGGCATGACCCTGTTCATTGCAAGGTTAAAATCGGGGAGAGTAAAGTTTTTGATGCCATTCACAGATTGGTTCTGGCGCAATGATAATCCATAACTAAACGGTGAATTCCTAATATTCTGAGTGTATTGTATACTCGATTGAAATGTCGGGTTTAAGACAGTAGTTGCGCTTGTAATTCTTGTATTTAACTGATTGTAATTAGTTGTTCCTGTATTTACATCTGCGGTTAATCTACCTAATTTTTTACTTAAGGTACTATGTCTCCACTGTACCCAAAATGTATGCTGGTCAATTTTTCTTCCTATATCATTGGTGCCAGTAAGTCCAGATCCACTACCCACAGGCCTGTCGATTTTTACCCAATTGTATTTAAAATTGAATGTGCCTTCGTAATGATATCTGTTGCGATACTCAGTGATTTGCTGGGCACCTGCTCCTCCTAATGAATAAACGTCAGCTAAAAACCTTGCTCCGATATAATCATTTGCCGCCCAGTAAAATCCTCCACTTTGAAGGTAAAATCCCTGAGCCTGAGACTCGCCGTAAGTTGGAACAATAAAACCTGATGCCCTGTGTTTAGGAATTGGAAAAAAACCGAAAATAAATCCTAAAGGGGTAGGTACATCATTAATAACCAGGTTAAAAGGCCCTGAGATAACTTTTTTCTCAGGAATCATTTTGATTTTTGTAGATGAGATATGATAATGTGGATGTGCCAGATTACAGGTTGTGTATTTAGAATGGGTAACAAAAAGCTCATTAGCAGCGTTTTTCTTTACTTTTTCTCCATGGATATAGCCATCACCTTGCTTGGTTATCACCTCACTGATAATTCCTTTTTTGGTTTTGAAATTATATATCATCCTTTTGGTTTGGTATTGGTCCTGTTTATCTTTAAACATCGGCATACCTTTTAATACCCCATTGCTATCTGCAACTCCGTGGGCATCTACATTATTTGTTTGCCAGTTAATGTCTATTTGTTCGGCAGTTAGTCCCATGTCACCATAGTCAATTTTGGAATTTCCAAAAAGTTTCATGGTTTGGGTACCGGCATCAAATACCATAGAATCGGCGCTTGAGTATTTTACAGAAGTTTGTATTCCGTCTTCTTTTGTTTTTTTAAGAACAATTGTATCCCGCTTTATTTTGGTGGTGTCTGTTAAATAAGCTTTGGTGGAATCCTTTTGAGCAGATGATTTCTTTGTAGGTGGTACAATTAGAAAATTAGCTTTTGGCAATATGCGGCTCCATACTGGTGTTGAAACACACAGCATTAGCCATATTAAAATGGTGAAATTTCTTGTTAAAACCTTCAATAATCGTTTCAGAAGTGTGAAAAAATTTGCAAATTCGCACAAAATAAACCCAATTCTGCTAAACTAACCCATTATAAAGTGAGAAATATTATACTCATAGCGTTTATTTCGTTTTGCATGCTTTTGAGTTCATTCTCACCGTTAAGCAAACGTAATTATAAAATACGAAAAGTAGTCATAGATGCAGGCCATGGTGGAAAAGATCCTGGGTGTCATGGTAAGTCTGCGAAAGAAGCAGAAGTAGCATTAAAAGTAGCTTTGGAGGTTGGAAAACTGGTTTCTACCATTGAAGATGTAAAAGTTATTTACACCAGAGATAAAAATGAATTCATTGAATTACATGATAGGGCAGGATTAGCCAATAAAAACAATGCCGATTTATTTATTTCGATCCATTGCAATGCAGGAAATCCGAATGCCCATGGACATGAGACCTATACAATGGGACTTCATACTTCAAATGGGAATCTTGAAGTGGCAAAAAGAGAGAACGATGTAATTTTGAAAGAAGATAATTATCTTGAAAAATATGATGGATTTGACCCTAATTCTCCAATAGCCCATATTTTATTTTCAAATTTTCAAAATGCTTTTTTAGAAAATAGCTTACAATTTGCTTCAAAAGTTGAAAGTAATCTTGATAATAAAGCTGGCAATAAAAGTAGAGGAGTAAAACAAGCAGGATTTCTGGTATTATGGAAAACAACAATGCCTGCGGCATTAATTGAAATTGGCTATCTTACTAATACAGAAGAAGAAAAATTTTTGATGAACAAAGACAATCAGCATAATATTGCGCAGGGCATATTTCATGCATTTAAAGAATACAAAGAGCAAATAGAAAAAAGCAATTAATATTTTCTAATATTGCTTATTAAACACATCAAGCTTGAACTTTCGGTTTTCAAAGGAAATAAGAATAGCAGTTCTTACAATTGTTGCAGGAACTATGCTTTACACAGGATTTAACTTTCTGAAAGGTCAGGATACATTCTCCAGTATTAATTTTTACCCTGTACTATACAATAACGTTGATGGTCTTGTTCCTGGTAATCCTGTATATGTCAATGGCTTAACAGTAGGCCAGGTTAAAGAATTGAGCCTTGCAGAAGGGAATAAAGTGAGGGCACTACTTCAGGTTGATGCCAGTGTTAAATTAACAGATAGCACTCTGGCAAAATTAATGGATGGAAGTTTGTTAGGTGGCAAATCCATTATCCTTGAAATAAAGCCTGGTAAAAGAGAATTAAAAGATGGTGATGAAATCCTTCCTTTTGTTCAGCCTGGCCTGACTGAAGCATTGATGGAAGAAGCCAGGCCAATAATGAAAGGTCTGGACAAAACTCTTTATAATGTAAATGAAGTACTTAACATTGACAACCAGAGAAAATTAAGCAAAATGCTAACTAACCTGGAATCTTTGACAAGAAATGCTAATGCCCTTGTTGAAATAAATAAATCTGTGTTGGCTTCAAGTCTTGTCAATATCAATAAGTTAACGGGATCTTTAGTAGAAACAGAGAAACAATTAAAACCCATTTTGTCTAACCTTAATGCTTTATCAGATTCTCTTAAAGACACCAGATTAAAAGCAACTGTAAACCAGGCAAACCACGCTATTGCAAATCTTGACAAAGCAATTGATAAAATAAACTCTGGAAAGGGTACTATGGGTAAACTGGTAAATGATGATTCTTTATATATCCACATGGATAAAACCGTAAAAGATCTTGATCTTGTATTTTTAGACTTGAAAGCGCGACCTGGCAGGTACATCCATTTTTCTGTTTTCGGAAAGAAAAACAAATAATTTTCAATTTATATTTAAGTTAATTTACCAAAAGCGCCCTTTTTAGCAAGGAAATCAGAGTTAAATACTATATTCGCCTGCAAATTTTAAGTGATGACAAAAGGCGAAATACACACTGAAAAAGGTGTAATGAAAGTAGAATTTTATGACAACGATGCTCCTTTAGCGGTAGAAAATTTCATAAAATTATCTAAAAAAGGTTTTTATAATGGATTGACATTTCACAGAGTATTGCCTGGTTTTGTTGTACAAGGAGGTTGTCCTAAAGGTACAGGTGGAGGCGGACCTGGATATACAATTAAATGTGAATTGAATGGTGAAAATCAATATCACGATACTGGAGTTCTTTCAATGGCCCATGCCGGGAAAGACACTGGTGGATCCCAATTTTTTATCTGTCTTAGCAGAGATCAAACTAAGCACCTTGATCGTAAACATACCTGTTTTGGAAAGGTCGTTGAAGGTCTTGATATTATCCCTCAAATTAAACAAGGTGATAAAATCCTTAAAATTGACATAGAAGAAAATAAAAACTAGTGCATTTTCAAACGCATATTTAAATTTGAATCCATTGGAAACTCAGTCAGAAAAGGATCCCATATTAGTTGAAGTTGCCTGGGAAGTTTGTAATCAGGTAGGAGGTATTTATACCGTTATCCGTTCGAAAGTACCTGCAATGATTGAAAAGTGGGGAACTAATTATTGTGCTCTTGGCCCATATTTTTATGGACAGGCTCAATCTGAATTTGAATCTTTGGAAGACCCTGAATGCCCTTTTTACCAGGCGGCAATGGGGGTGCGTGCGAAAGGATATGATGTTTTTTACGGCCAATGGCTTGTAACCGGACGGCCAAGGGTTGTTTTATTCAACCCATTTTCCGCCTATTACAGATTAGGAGAAATTAAATATAGTCTTTGGGAACATCATCAGATAAATTCTACCGAAGGAAATGACCTTTTAGATCAGGTTTGTGCTTTCGGAGAAATGGTAAGGATCTTTTTCTGGGAATTATCGCAGGTAACCAAAGGTGAGAATAAAATTTTAGGTCATTTTCACGAGTGGATGGCTGGAACTGCTATTCCTGAATTAAGAAAAGATAACTGCCCGGTTGGATCCATTTTTACTACTCATGCAACCATGCTAGGTAGGTATTTGGCCATGAATGATGCGGAATTTTATGATCATTTGCCATATATTGATTGGCAAAGGGAAGCGAAAAATTTTAACATAGAAACCACAGTAAATATAGAACGTGCCGCTGCGCATGGTTCACATGTTTTTAGTACAGTTAGTGAAGTCACAGCCAAAGAATGTGTAGCATTATTAGGTAGAAAACCAGATTTAATTGTACCTAATGGATTGAATATCGAAAGGTTTACTGCCCTTCATGAATTTCAAAACCTTCATCTAAAATACAAAGAGAAAATCCATCAGTTTGTGATGGGCCATTTCTTTCAGAGTTATTCATTTGAGTTAGACAAAACTCTTTATTTCTTCACATCTGGTAGGTATGAATATCGAAATAAAGGATTTGATGTTACCATTGAGGCACTCGCCAGGTTAAACCACAGGCTTCAGTCTTCAGGTTCAGATATGACAGTTGTCATGTTTTTTATCACCAAACAGCCTTATCATTCTATTAATCCACAAGTTCTTCAATCAAGAGCTGAAATGGAAGAAATAAGAGAGACTTGCGAGGCAATTGAAAAACAGGTAGGAGAGAGGATGTTCTATGCTGCTGCGGCCAGTTCAGATCTTAAACTTCCAGACCTAAATCAATTTGTTGATGATTACTGGAAACTTCGCTACAGACGTTTGCTGCAATCATGGAAAACCCATCAGTTACCAAAAATTGTAACCCATAATCTTGTTAATGATGATGATATAATTCATTTTTTAAGAACAACTAATCTGGTTAATAACTCCTATGACAGGGTTAAAGTTGTTTATCACCCTGATTTTATTGCTCCTACTAACCCACTTTTTGGGATGGAATATGGGCAGTTTGTAAGAGGTTGCCACATGGGAGTGTTTCCAAGTTATTATGAGCCATGGGGCTACACACCTTTAGAATGTGTAGCAAGAGGTGTTCCTGCAATTACAAGTGATCTGTCTGGTTTTGGTGACTATGTCTTGCAAACCATGCAGGACAATATGGAACGTGGTATTTATGTGATTAATCGAAAAGGCCGCAATTTTAATGACGCTGCTGAACAAATGACTAATTACATGTTTCAATTTATCCAGCAAAGCCGAAGAGAAAGAATTACTTTAAGAAATAAAGTTGAAAGCTCTTCTGAACTTTTTGATTGGAAAGTTTTAAGAAGTTATTATGATAGGGCACATGATTTGGCTTTGAAGAGACTTAGCTAAATTTGTAAAAATTCATAAAAAAGGCTGTCATTAATGGCAGCTTTTTTTATTGTTAAGGAATGCTATTTTTAATTTCTGCAGGTAAAAATTATGGTCCAAAATGCTTTTGTTGATTTCAAATTGACTGTAAAAAAGAGGAAGCTGATAAGATGGAATAACTCCCCAAATATTACATAAGGGAATCCACGCAGCGCTGGTTGACTATTTGAGCTCTTTTTTTTATTATATTTGAGAAAACTAAGAGTTCTTTTAATCCATTATACTTAATAATCTGTTTCTTACTAAAACCATTATGAACAAAGTTTTACTATATCTATCTTTTGGTTTTGTATTGATATTGAACATTTCTGCCATACAATATTCTAGTAATCCTCCAACGGGTTATACTAGTGCGCCAGGTCAAGCAAATTG
>JACMRH010000415.1 GCA_014376535.1 Cytophagales bacterium
AGAAGATGTTAAGGACAAAACCTCCTGATATAAGGCATTGTCAGATCCTGACAACTTTTTTAACTGAAAATCAGAGCTCGAGGAATTAGAAGTTAGCGCGAGAATAATTGCCCACTTGGCTTTATACTTTAAAAATGGAGTTATTGAATCAGAACCCATGTAAGGTGCAATGGTAACCGAATCAAAATTCATGTGCTCAAAAAAGGCTTTTGCGTACATGTCGGTTGTATTGCCTATATCACCTCTTTTGGCATCTGCAATTTTAAAAACAGAATCAGGTAAATAAGCAGCTGTTCTTTCCAGGCTCTTCCAACCTGAGGATCCACTTGCCTCATAAAAGGCAGTATTGATTTTATATGCTACAGCAAATGGGAGAGTAGCATCAATGATAGCCTTGTTAAATTCAAAAACAGGATCTTCTAAGGCTAAAAGGTGCTTGGGGATTTTTTGAATATCGGTATCAAGTCCCACACAAAGGCAGGAACGTTTTTCAAAAATGGTCTTAACTAATTGAGAACGGTCCATGGATTATCTCAAATCAACAACTTCGACCCCTTTGTGAAGGTTTTTATCGAACACGAAAAATTTATCATCCACTCCAGCAGGATTGGGAAGGAATTTTATGATGTTGTAAACGTATCTGTTGCCAGATTTTTCGAACATTTTCCAGCTTTTGATTGTGTTATCCTTTTTGTTGACCGTTATCCTGATTTTAAATATTTTTTTGCTTTTATCGTCCGGAATTAAATCTACAACCTGGGTGGTTGGAGTTTCTTCCAGTAACAGATATTTGTATCCTTTTTGGTAGACGTTGTAAATATTATTAGGAGTAATTTCTTCAGGATCAGGTTCGTAGTTAGAAATGTTTACTTCGTTTTCATCTTTTAAAAACGTCCAGATAGTTGTTCCATTGTTTATTACTTCCTGGTTGCCAAGTTTTAACTTAAACTTATCAGCCTTCACAAAAATTTCACCGGTAATGGTTTCGTTCTTGCCTGCCATCGGGCTTTCCATGATATAAGAGAAATCAGCCTTAAAGGATTTGTAGCTTTTGTATTTTTTGCTCATATCATTAAGAATTTGTTCAGCTTTGGGGTCGCGCTGAGAAAATCCTTGAAACGAGATTATGATAAATAAAACTGAAAGGAAATAGACAGACTTGTTCATTAAGGGCAAAATTGGGGCGTAAAATTAATGGTTCTAGATTACTAACACGGCTTTTAACACCAAATAGTTACAATTAATTCACGTAAGCTTATACAATACCTTTTTCCTGAAGCATCTGTGATAGGCTCATTTCGTCCAATACAAGTACTTCCCTTGCTTTACTGCCCTGATTTGGACCTACAACATTCAGAGCTTCAAGCTGATCCATTATCCTTCCTGCCCTGTTGTATCCAAGGCTCATTTTTCGTTGGATTAGAGAGGTACTGCCCATTTGATGAATAACAAGTAGTCTTGCTGCATCAGCGAGTAATGGATCAATGTCATTTATGTCAAATTCGCCTGGAACCTTCTCCTCATCATCACCATAATATTCTGGTAATTGATAGGCAGTAGGATATCCCCTTTGATTACCGATAAAATCACAAAGTCTTTCAACTTCCGGAGTATCTATAAAGGCGCATTGCAAACGTGTTATGTCGCTATTTACTTTGATTAGCATGTCACCCATACCAATCAATTGGTCAGCCCCGCCTTCGTCGAGAATAGTCCTGGAGTCAATCTTCTGTGAAACCTTAAATGACGCTCTGGCCGGGAAGTTGGCTTTGATAATACCCGTAATGACATTTACAGATGGGCGTTGAGTCGCCAGAACCATGTGAATACCAACCGCACGGGCAAGCTGGGCGATTCTGGCAATAGGAGTTTCGACTTCTTTACCTGCCGTCATCATCAAATCTGCCAACTCATCGATGACTACGACTATGTAAGGAAGATATTTGTGTCCTTTGGTTGGGAGCAGTCTTCTTTCTACAAACTTTCCATTGTATTCTTTCAGGTTCCTACAACCGGCATCTTTCAGCAGGTCGTAACGGGAATCCATTTCAATACAAAGTGAATTTAGAGTATTAACAACCTTTTTGGTATCGGTAATAATTGCTTCTTCAGTTCCGGGAAGTTTGGCCAGGAAGTGTTTTTCCACTTTGCTAAAAAGTGATAACTCCACCTTTTTAGGGTCTACCAAAACCATTTTAAGTTGAGAAGGATGCTTTTTGTACAGCAATGAGGCCAGTAACATGTTCAATCCAACAGACTTACCAGTACCAGTTGCACCTGCCATGAGCAAATGGGGCATTTTGGCAAGGTCAACCATAAATAATTCATTAGAAATGGTTTTACCAAATAAAATAGGCAATTCCATGTCACTTTTTAGGAATTTGTCAGAATTGAATACAGACTTTACCTGTACCATTTCTTTGTTTTTATTGGGAACTTCAATACCAATTGTGCCTTTTCCTGGCATCGGAGCTATGATCCTGATTCCCAAAGCTGCAAGGCTCAAAGCAATATCATCTTCAAGGCTTTTTATTTTAGAAATTCTAATTCCGGCATCTGGTACTATTTCATACAAAGTAATAGTTGGTCCAATTGTGGCTTTAATAGAAGCTATGCTAATTCCGTAATTACCCAGGGTTTCAACGATCTTGTCCTTATTCGCTTCAAGTTCTTCTTTTGTAACCTGCACCCTGCTTGCATGGACTTCATTCAGAAGATCAAGGGTTGGATATATGTAATGAGATAGATCAAGTGTAGGATCGTAATTTTCAATTTCATCTGTAGTGACAATATCTGATTCAGGCACAACAAATCTATCTTCTACTACAACTTTTACAGGTTCTTCAATACTAGGGAAAATTACAGGATGTACGAAGGTTGGAGGCAATGCATCTTCTATATCTTCAATTTGCAATTCCAGTCCAGCTGGAGAAGTTTTCTCTTTTTTCTTTTCCTGGTTGCCTTTTATAACCCAGTTTTGTAAAGGATCATATTCGTCAGAAATCATTGCCACCTGTTCAGAATCAACCTCTTCCAATTCTTCTTCGAGTTCGTCGTCATCGGTTAGAACGGGAATTTTCTCTTTTTTAACCTTGTCTGTTTTACCAATGGTTCCTTCTTTCTTACCAAACTCAGTTATGTTAAAGAAGTAAACAATAAAAATCAGAAGGCCCAGTCCAAGAATTAGAAAAGTTCCGTAACCCGCCAAACTCTGAAAATACAAAGCAATGTGATAACCAATACTTCCACCTAAAAAGCTTATTGGGTTTTCACCTTCAGTTACATATGCCAGGTAGCCAAATAAGCTGCTTAGCCAAACCATAAAAAAGGTTGAAAAACCAACTACAGGCATGAATGGGGTAGGGGTTTTTCTAAAAACTATTTTATAACCAACCAAAAAGAAGATAGGTACAAAGAGGAATGCTGCAATTCCCACTCCCTTAAATATAAAATAATGAGAAAGTAAAGCACCTGCTAACCCAAGCCAATTATCAGTTTCTAATCCTGAATCCCTTATGTCTTCATCCCAGATGGATTCTACCACACTTTGGTCGGCCTTGCCTGTAAATATGTATGAGACCAGGCAAATAAATAAAAAGAATGAAAAAGCCATGAGTAAAAACCCTAAGCTTACATGAAACCTTCTGTCACGGAGGAAGCTAAATTTGGGAAATGAGAATTTTTTCTTTTCAGATTGAGTCTCTTCTTCTGCAACAGCCTTTTCTGCTTTTCTGGTAGTATTTTTACGGAAGTCGTTTTCGCGCATGGAAAAATAAGTATAGCAAAGTTAAGTAAAAATTCAGGTATTTATTTGTGTTATAACCACGTTTAGCATGTTGAGATGCACATAATTTCTAATGGAACGATTTAGAAATGTGTTTATTCTAGGTGATCTGAAAATATTACATTTACAGTTTATTATGGATTTATATAAGCCAATCGCACAGGTTATATCTGATAAATTTTTCAAATGGTTTTTGGCCATTGTTTGTGTTTTTAATATAGGACACAATTGCATGCTTTTGGAACATCCATTTACTGGTCAGAATGCCTGGCGTGATGCACAGACCTACGGAGTTGCCAGAAATTTTCTAGAAGAGCCAGGTTCTTTTCTTGAGCCGAAATATGATATTAGAAATTCAGATGATGGCAGGTTGCCGGGAGAATTTCCTCTTCAAACGCTTTATACAGCCTCTTTTATGAAGCTGTTTGGGATAACTCTTTTTAATGCACGGCTTGCCAATTATATATTAGGTCTATTCTCTGCTCTTCTTTTGTTCTATGTCCTGCAAAGAACCAAAGGAATTTTAACGGCCTTAGTGGGAATTGCCATATACTCTTCTAATCCTCTGGCAATGAGCCAGATGGTAGCTGTAATGCCTGAAACTATGGTTAGTTTCTTGTTTTGTCTTTCCTTGTTCTGGTATTATTTTATAAAGAATTCCTATCTGAAATGGGGCCTGGTAATAATAACAATTACATTATGCACCTTGGTAAAACCTTCTGGCTTTGTCATAATCCTGTTTTTTATTTCCCATCATTTTTTTTATCATCAATTTAAAGTCAATAAAAGCTCATTTCTATTATATAGCGGGCTGGTGATAATTCCTGTAGTATTTCTGGTCCTTTGGATGAAATATACCATGCAGTTTGAAAACCCTCAGTTTGGATATCCAATTACACATCACTATGTCAGGACTTTTAAAGACTTTCTCCATGATTTTGATGGGGTGGTTGTAATTACAGCCCTGGAAAAAACCTTCCGGCATGCATTCAATGTGTCCGGAATACTTGGACTTATTTTACTTGGTTTTTTTGCTTTTAAGAAACCTCAAATTCTTAAGCAAGAAAGTTACTGGAACACTTCCATTGGATTATGGATCCTCGGTAGTATAGCCTTTTTGTTTTATGCAGGAATCGTTCAGAACGTACAATTATATTATGCAACTCCATTGATTGTACCCGCAGTTTTGCTTGTTGGTAAAAGTCTTTCTGTAAAAGGTTACCTGAGGATATTGGTGATGCTTATTATACTTCTTCAGACAAATATCAAAGTAAATACATTCAATGAAAATTTCTTTAACGAAAAGAAAAACTGGGACAAGTATAGATTGGAAAGTACAACAGACAAATGGTCAACCCGAAAAGATTTATTTATTGTATATCCTTATCCCTTCCCGGAATTCACAATGCTGGGTAGATTGGGTAGAAGGGGGTATAATCTTAATACACCTGAAGCGATGGAAAGGGAAATATCAAAATTTAAATTCATTTGCGTGGTAGATACGAACAGAAGGCATGAAATTTTAAAATATGTAAATGGATCGCCAATTGAAGTGATTAGGGAATTAGAATTTTATAAGGTCAAGGAATAACTTTTATGTCTGAAATGTTAAATAATGCGATTGAAAGGCAGACAATCGGTATTTTAATTCCAATGGAAGAAGAAATAGAATTACTGCTTAGTCTGGTAGAAATTAAGTCGGAAATCAAAATAGCTTCCAGAACGTTTTTTAATGCACAATTTGCAGGAAAAAATGTTGTGCTCGTTAAGTCTGGAATAGGAAAGGTTGCCTCATCGTTTACTGCATCCTTACTGATTCATAAGTTTGGTGTTAAATCTATCCTAGTAACAGGTATTGCTGGCGGAATTGCTGATCATGTCAAGGTAGGAGATATTGCAATTGCTATAGATGCTGTTCAACATGATATGGATTGCAGGCCTTTATTTCCACAATTTGAAGTGCCCTTTACTAATAAATCTTTTTTTAAGTCAGACCCGAATTTGACATCCAAACTTGAAAGTGCGGCAAAGCAATTTGTTGATACTGAGTTTGACAATGAAGTTTCTTTAGAAACAATGCAACAGTTAGGTATAGAATTACCTAAAATTTATTTAGGAAGATTAGCAAGTGGAGATCAGTTTATTGGAACATTTAATCAGTGGGAAAAAATACGGGCTGATGTGATGGATACACTTTTTGTAGAAATGGAAGGAGCCGCTGTTGCTCAGGTTTGTCATGATTCAGGAATACCGTGGTGTAGTATCAGGACGATTTCTGATAAATCCAACGCAATGGCTCATGTAGATTTCAACTTGTTCCTCCACAAAGCAGCAAAGATTTATACTGCCGGAATTGTAAAGAAATTTATTGAATTATTATAGGTAATGAATGGGTTTAAGCAAATGGGTAATAGCACTTATCTATTACCCATTACCTAAAAATCCTTTCCTTAAAGTCCTATCCCATAATAACCTTTAAGCCCATCAGGGTAAATTCCTTCGATTAATATTCCACCTTTTTTAGATTTTAACTGGTCTGCCAATTCAGCTGGTTTTCCAACCGGATTTTTATCCACATGGGTGATTATAAATCCTTCCTTTACACCAGCATTTTCCAATTTTCCTTTTGCAACTTTTTTTACCTTAACACCATTGCTGATATTTAGTTTTGATTTTTCAGCCTTGGTAAGTTCTTCAAAGGTGGCTCCTAAAGATTGGTATACTTCGTTTTCGCCGATCTTAACAATTTCAACATTGCCAAGTTTGTTTTTTAATGTTGCAGAAGCCACGGCCTCCTTACCATCTCTTAAATAGGTAACTTTCAATTTGTCGCCAGGTCGGTAACGGGCAACCTGCTCCTGTAATTCTGAGCTTGAATTAACAACAGCGTCATTTATTTTTAGGATGATATCTCCTTCTTTTATACCTGCTTCTTTCGCAGAACTGGTTTCACCAACTCCAGCTACGTAAACCCCATGGAAGTCTTTAATCCCTTTTTGTTCTGCAAGTTCAGAAGAAACATCCTGTATAGATACTCCTAACAAGCCTCTTTGCACTTCGCCATATTTCACAAGGTCGTCAACAATCTTTTTTACTAGCGTAGCTGGTACGGCAAAAGAGTACCCAGTATAAGATCCGGTATTAGAAGCTATTGCAGTGTTAATTCCAATAAGTTCTCCTTTTAAATTAACAAGGGCTCCACCACTGTTTCCAGGGTTTACAGCAGCGTCTGTCTGTATAAATGATTCAATAGCATATTTATTGTCGGCTCTGCTAAGGATGTTGATATTTCTTGCTTTGGCACTGACAATTCCAGCTGTTACTGTAGAATTGAGATTAAAAGGATTCCCGACTGCTAATACCCATTCTCCAACTCTTAAGTTGTCAGATAGTCCAAAACGAACGAAAGGAAGGTTTGATTCTTCAATTTTTAATACCGCCAAATCGGTTGTTGGGTCAACGCCCAATATTTTTGCTGTGTATTTGTGTTTGTTTTCAAGAACCACTTCAATTTTATCAGACTTATCTATTACGTGGTTGTTTGTTACAATGTAACCATCTGCTGTTAAAATTACCCCAGACCCAGAAGCTTCACTTGGTCCTTGAGGATTTTGAAACTGGTCGCCAAAAAAATCACGGAATGGATCCATCTGATGCCCACCGTGGGGGCTCTGAATTTTTTCTTTGGCTTCATAGAATGTTCTTATGTGAACAACTGCGGGCCTTACAATATCTGCAGCGCTTATGAAATTAAGTCCGGCAGGTACAGTTACTTTGTTAGTGTCATATTCATAATTTGAAAACCGGACTGGATTTTCAGTTGAATAAGTTGTGTACATTTTTTCAGGATACAGCATTTTATATCCCCCTAGTGAAACTGCGCCCCCTAACACTGAGGCAAATAACAAACCAATAAAATTACCTTTGGTATTCATGAATATGTTGGTTTAAAATTAAGTGAGGATAATAACTGAACGTTATAACATTTCAGATTATTGTAATGTTCAGCTATTCTAAATAAAATATCCCGGCATTGCCGGGATATTGATAAAATTATTTAGTTAACAGAGATCTGAAATTTCTTCAGGTCTTTTTCTTCTTTTGGAATATTAAGCTCCAGAATTCCATCCTTGTAATTTGCCTGGATGTTGCTTGTCAACACATTTCCTGGTAAAGTAAATGTGCGGCTGAATTTTCCATAATCAGTTTCCAGAAAATGGAATTTCTTTTTTACATCTTCCTCTTTTTTCTCCCATTTCCTTTCACCAGATATTGTCAGTCGGTTTTCATCAAGTTCTACTTTGATATCTTCCTTTCTAAATCCCGGAAGTGAAACATGGACATCAAATGCTTTTTCAGTTTCAGTGACATCTACTTTTGGGCTGAATTGGTGCTGGGTAGGATAATCAGCAAGAAAGTCTATAAACAAATTGTTTGCTAATCCCGGGAAAACTGAATTATATCTAACGAGTGCCATAATTGTGTTTGTTAAGGTTATACATTCGGTTTACTGATATCACATTAAGAGAAAAAAATGCCAAATCCATATTTTAAGTCAATATGTCTTATAACTAGAAAAAAGGTATTTTTCAGTGTGACAGAAAGTCTTAATTAAAGTTTAACTATTATTTAAAAATATCTGTAATGTGATATTGCATAATTAAAACGCAAAGCCTACATTTGCAGTCCCAAAACGGAATTCCTCCTTAGCTCAGCTGGTTAGAGCACATGACTGTTAATCATGGGGTCCCTGGTTCGAGCCCAGGAGGGGGAGCTTGAGAATAAGAGACTTACAGAGAAATTTGTAAGTCTTTTTTACTTTGGCTTAAACGAATTTCAAATTTTTTATAATTGCAATTATTATCCTTCTTTATTTTTTTGGATAAGATTCTGGAATAATTTCATTATAGAATTCAGATAGTTGTATAGTTATGATTATAAAACTATACAAATCTTTAAATTCAACACCCTGGGCCTAATGCAATATCATGTAAGGTGTTGATTCCTGTGTTAATTCCCCATTGCCCTCTTTCGATCCTAGGATTTGTCTTTTTGCTATGGCGGTCTGAAAGGAAAGTTCTTCCTGTAGCACATATTGAAGGCAATTTCGTTTTCGCAAATTAATCCTGTGAAAGACCTCTCTTATTGGGGTTGAACCTTTGAAGCTTTTCGATGTGATTTGCTGCATTTCTAAAGGCGAAATTGATTTTGTTGTGTAACCTCCCCTAAAATTAGGACAGTTTAAAAGTAGAAATATTTAACTTTAAACTGTTGCTATGAAAAAGACAAAGTTCACAGAGACACAAATTGTGTCGGCTCTCAAAGAGTATGAGGTAGGTAAAAGTGTTACCGACATCTGCCGTTCCCTTGAAATCAACAAAGCTACCTTCTACAACTGGAACAAGAAGTACAGTGGGATGGAAGGCCAGGACCT
>JACMRH010000042.1 GCA_014376535.1 Cytophagales bacterium
ACTGCCAGAGGTTTAGTTTGTCTTTACCTCTATATGAAAAAAACTCTAATTCCGGAAAAGAAATATCAGCGAAAAAATTATTGGATATAACTGGATATCAGTTCAAGTTCCCTGATCCTATGAATTACAATTACAGCTAATTTTTGATGCCTTTTTGTAGCTCATAATTATAAACCAGCTTACCTAAAGCCCTCATAAAGGGAAATCCCACTGTATAATATTCATACTTTCCATCGTTCAATATATTGTCTTCATTCACATAAATAACGGCTGATAGAAAAAATCTAATATCCTTTTCATTGTCTTCAAAATATGTGCAGTCGCTAATAAAACCATGTGCAAGTCCGACTTTATTGTAAACTTTCCATTCTGAAGGAATAGAATCCCGAAATCCCATCAAGTATTTTACATGATTATCTTTAAAAGTCTGTTGATTACAAGAATCCGGACAATATTCTCCCGGCAACTTGCTCATAGATTCTAACAATCCTTTTCTTTGCGGCTCTGATATTAAAAACTTTTGGCTTTCCTGTACTTTTTCAGGCATTGTAAGAGATATAAGCATTTGATGAAAGTCTGTTAATGGAACAACATTTGATGTATTAAAATCTTTGGGAGAAGCCACATACTTTCCGTTCCATAAATACCCCTTCCCTATTTTCATGTTAATGGGAACTGGTTTTAACGGCAATGGCATTTGCCTTCCTTCAATATGAATCGTCTTCTGATTTTCATAAAAGACCACAGGCCCTGTTTCTCCGTTTTGTACAGGATTGCATCTGGATATTTTCTCAATAATCCTCGAATTTAAGTAACCCAACTGCTCCAATCTCTTGTTTAAAAATGCTTGTCCGCATAATTCATACAGGTAATTAAAAGCGTGATTATCGCTGTAGACAAAAATTCTATCAATAAGATCTTGAGTTGTAAATGGCGCTGGTAAAACATTGGGTTTGGTACATTCAAAATCCGAAAGCGGTGCAAATGGAGTATATTCGTCTACTCCAAAAACCTTCAACTCATTAATTTTTTCTAAGGCAATTGCTGCAACAGGCATTTTTACCATACTTGCAGGAAAAAAGTATTCTTCAGGTTTTTTTCTTACATATTCTGTAATGAGATTTGATTTGTCCCTTTTAAAAAATGAGTTGTTTTTCTCAATTCTGGTATAAATTATCTGCAACCGGTACTTTACAGAATCTTTTAGCACCTTCTGGATTATGACAGATGTATCCGATTTAAGTACTTCAATTAAGCCCTGACCTTTTAGCTCCGGGCAACCAATCATTAAGCAGATAAAAATCAATCTTTTCATCGTTGCGAAGTTAGTATTCTGACTACAAACTCGTTCCAATTATTTAGTTTAGCATATTAATAAATATATGAAACGTTTCGGCCTTATAGGTTTTCCACTTACACACTCTTTTTCAAAAAAGTACTTTTCTGCAAAATTTGAAAAAGAAAATATTTCAGATTGCGCCTATGAAAACTATGAAATAC
>JACMRH010000416.1 GCA_014376535.1 Cytophagales bacterium
AATTAATATGGGAAGTAGAGGAAGTTGGCAATACGATAAAAAAGGGTGTGTTTATAATTGATGCCAGTGCTGCGACCCAAATAATAAATTTAAATGAGAAGATTACTTACAATGGTGCCCCTTATCAATTCCTTTCCTGTAAAGATTATAAAATAACATTGTCTACGGGATGTAATAATAGTGATGGAGCAATTGAGTGGATAAGTTCCACTATTCAAACAATAGGTATTTACCAGGAAGTAAAGGCAGGGCCCGATCAGGAGGCTTGCGATTACAGTGGTAGTTTGCAAATGACAGGTTTTACACCTGTTAGTTTGGCAGGTGACAGTAGTTTAGATGCCTGGTCTGGTCCTGATGGAGTTACTATTAATAATGATGGTCTGGTAACGCTTGGTTCTTACCCATCTGCCATGAAGAATGTACCTCAAACGTTTACCTATAAATACAAAGATAAATGGGGCTGTTTTAAAACATCAGATAAAAAAGTAACAGTATTTTCGCGTCCTTCCACACCTTCCACGCTTACCAGTAATAGCCCTGTTTGCGAAGGCCAGCAACTGGTACTCACCACAAGCAATTTGACTGGTGCCACCTACAAATGGACAATGGCCAATGCACAGGCCGCTGAAAGTACAACAAATAACATATCGCTTTTGGCCGCCACTGGTATGAACGGTATTGTGAAAGCAATTGTAATCAAAAACGGATGTTCCAGCCTTGAAAAAACTGCCCTGGTCACCATCAATCCTTTGCCCGTTATTACAATTGCAGAACCTATAAAAAACCTTTGCATTTGGGGCTCTCAGATTTATTATCCTCAGGCAACTGTAAGTCCTGTAAATGGCACAGGGGTTTGGTCAGGATATAATATTAAGTACAATTCAGGCAACCAAAAGTATTATTTTGATCCATTTGGGCTTCCTGCCAACGATTATACGATCACATACAACTATATTGCACCATCGACAGGCTGCCAGAAAAGTGCAAACCAGGTATTGAAAGTAGGCCCACAAATAATTACCCTCCCCACCCAAAATGTATGTCAAAATTCTCCTTCTTTTCCATTAATAGCAACACCTGCCGGTGGAACCTGGTATGAGTATGACCTTGAAACTGTAGTCACCGATATTAATCCTTCAACTTTAAGCCTTGGGCAACATCAATACTGGTACCTATACACCGATGCCAATTCCTGCTACTCCAGAACACTTAAAACAATCACAGTAAATCCAACGCCTGTTTCTACCTTATCCCTGACCAATCCGGCTGGGCTCAGGTACAAATATTATGAAAACATCCTTTCCACACCATGGACTGCAATGCCGGACTTCGGCAAATTGACAACACTCAAAGAAGGGACGGCAGGTTTGGCCGACCTGGGCAACAGGTTACGGGATACCCAGTATGGATTTGTATATGAAGGGTTTGTGAATATCCCGGCTTCAGGAAACTATACTTTTTATCTCTCCAATATAGACGGGGCAAAGCTTTACCTGGACAGTACCCTGCTTGTGAACAATGATGGGATCCATGCCACCCTTTTTAGTTCCAGCCAAACAAAGACCTTAACAGCGGGAACTCACCCTTTCAGGTTAGAATATTTTAATACAACTGGCACAGGACAACTTAAACTTGAATGGTCTGGACCGGGCATTGGCAGACAGGTTTTATCAGGAAGTTTCCTCTCTTCACCTTACACCTTTTGCCAGGGTACTTCTGTCAGCATTTCAGGATCTGATAACAGTGTTCCATCTGTATCTTACCTTTGGTCAAACGGAGCTACATCAAAAACTATCCTGGTTTCAGAAGACGGGAATTACAATGTGAGGGTCACAAATGCAGATGGTTGCAGCTCTGTCAGCAATTCAGTTTCGTTCAGGAAGCTTCCTCTACCAGACGCCACCATATTGAGGGCAGGGGGCCTTTCTTATTCTTATTATCAGAATGAAGGGGCCAACTATACCGCTATGCCTGATTTTACAAACCTGGTACCTGTAAAAACAGGTTACGCCCTGTCTATTGATGCCAGCCTTAAAAACCGTGACAATAAAACTGCCTTCGTTTTTGAAGGTTACATTATGGTGGACAGTTATGGTGACTATACTTTTTATACAAGTTCAGACAAACACAGCCGACTTTATATTGACGGCACGTTGGTGGTGGACAATACTACGCCATCGGTTGAAAAATCCGGTATTGTAAGTCTCAGGCCCGGTAGCCATAAGGTCAAGGCCACTTATTACAATACCACCACAATTGCACAATTATCAGTGTCTTACCAGGGTCCGGGAATTACAAAGAAAATAATACCTTCTTCGGTATTGTACCATGACCTAACCATTTGCGAATCCAATTCAAATATCATTGCTGCCAAATACGCCTCCTCTTATTTCTGGCCTGTGACACAGTCTACAGGATATGCAGTAAGTGCTGCCCCTGGTACTTATAACCTTACCGTAACCGGGGCAAACGGATGTACGGCAAATGGAAGCAAAACAGTATATCCCAGTACGCTGCCTTCAGTTTCCATTGCGACCAATGCACCCAATGGCGTTTGCAGCGATTCTGCTTTTCTGATAGCAGATCCTCAGGTCGGTCAGGCACCGTTTAGCTACCAGTGGAGTAAAAATGGTACTGATATTACAAACGCCACATCTCAAACCCTGACAGCCAAAACAGACGGTAATTATGGGATAAGGATCTCAGATGCCTGTTTTAAGACATCTGCCAATACATATTACAACATCAAATTTATTACTACTCCAAGTATAGTACTGGGAACAGATATAGTTGGGGTAAAATCTGTTTGCCAAACAGGTGGTTCTGCCAATATTTTGGTAGATATATATAATTATAGTGCATCCAAATCATATAAGGTTAGCTTAACCGGGGCTGGTACCTTGCAAAAGGTTGTGGCAGCAAATCCGGTATTGTCTTTGACAGATGCATTTAACCCGGGAACATTGAATTACAGGTGGAGAATGGTAAATAAAAATTCAAGTGTGGCATCCAATTCTTTAATAAATACTTCCGGGCAGTTATCGCTTACAGGTACGAACCCGGCCATTACTTCCACTGTCAACAGTATGGTTGCTTTGTCCAGGCTTGACCTTCGTGGGGACCTGGACTTGAATGTCAAGGTTATTTCTTTCACAAACAGCAATACATCTGCCAAAGCAGGATTGTTTGTGAGCAACGATATTGATAATCAGGCAAAGGGAGGTTATTGTATTGTCTCTGCCTGCAAGGACGGGAAAATATATTTTCAATATGATGCAAACGGAGACGGCTCCCTGGAAGGTTCCTATTCTACTCCTGCGACGGTAAACCAAACTAATCTATGGTTGAGGTTAAAAGAACAGTCAAAAGTATTTTCTGCTTATTACAGTACAAGCAGTTCCACAGGTCCCTGGGTACAAATCGGATCCAATGTAACGATCAGTTCTTCTTTTATCAGCTCGAATTCAGGACTGTTTGTTTCAGGGGGAAGTGCCACAACCGCCTGCACAGGCTTGTTTGATGATTTTAAAGCCACAAGTGGAATTCCCCTTATTGAATTGCCTATAACAATTGCAGGCGACTATACAGTAAATGTTACGGACAATGCCATTGAAAACAGCTGTTCTATACCCAAAACCATTACGATCGGAAGTAAACCGAACCCAAGTGTGAGTTTAACCCTTCCCCAAACCGGAACATGTTATAATTCTAATGCCTTATTACTCTCAGGTGGAAACCCTTCCGGAGGGACATTTTCCGGAACCGGGGTTACTAAAACAGGAAACAATTATTACTTCACGCCTACCATAGCTTTGCTCAGAAACAACACAATTAGTTACACTTATACTTCTGTTAATGAGTGTAGTTCCAGTTCGACTGGAAGAATTAATGTTTCAAATGTCTTGCCTTCTATTGATTTAGGTTTCGACCATATAATTGAAAAGAACAAACCTGATACTTTGAATGCTTTGAACACCAAGGCAGATGGATCGGTGAGGTGGTCAACTGGAAGTACTGGCTTACAATTAATCTATACACCTATTACAACAACCTACATAAGTGCTTCATTTACAAACTCTTGCGGAACGGTAAGTGATACTGTTATTTTGATTGATCCTTGTACCTTTACAGATTATAAAAGGACTCTTAATGGTGAAAAAAGAGGGGGCGGCAATTTTTCTGGCATATACGTGCTAAAAGGTTTAACACTAAATGGAGGTAATTACACTTTTAATCCGGGAACGGTTTTATTAACACAGTCGAATGCAGTAAGTGGAATTCAGGTTGGTTTACTTGATTCAACCCAAACATCCCTTAAATTAAATGGAGTAACAATCAGACCCGCTTGCGATAGCATGTGGAATGGCATTAGAGTTGAAAAGGGACATAGTTTAAAGATAAATGAAAATTTAAATTTCCCAAGGTCTGAAATAAACAAAGCAGTTGAAGCCATTAGGTCTTTTGAAGCTACTATTATTGTAAACAATACTGATTTTATTGACAACTATATAGGTATCACCCAAACTGGAGAATTGGATCAACTAACAAAGAAAATGGGTCCTGTTATTGTTAAAAACTCAACATTCGATTCCAATCCTTCAAGATTAAGAGGGCGATTTAAGAATAACTATTCAGAACGCCACATCAATTGTATGTTTGGTGATTTCTCTGATACTAAAATAGAATCATGTACCTTTTCAAACTCAAGGATTGGATTATATGCATTGCAAACACCCAAACCTCCTATAGTAAAAAAGTCAATTTTTAAAAATTGCCATCAATATGCCATTTACACATACAGTCTTTCAACTGAGCTTTATCCTTTTGACAGTAATTCTGTAACAGTACCTTCTCAAAAAGTTACAGCAGCCAACGTAAACCCTGATGATGTTGCGATAGGTGTATCTGATGATAACGGTTGGCTCAATTATCACGGTAATTCATTCAAATGTAACGAGCCAACAAATTCTCAATCTAAACATACAATAGGATTATTTGTATGGAGGAATGGTTCTTTGCCATCTAATATAACACCGAAATTTGTAAACAATAAATTTGATCAGATTGAGATAGGGGTTGAACGTTGGTTTAATGAGCCATCAATCTTTACTTTAAATAAGTTTAACAATTGTGATACTGCTATTGATGGATTTAAACTTTATGATAATTCACAATATACATATCTTAATTGTAACACGTTCACGGGAAATAAACTCAATTTTGATCCTGGCAAAGGAAGCTACCTTGTTCAGTTTAGCGATTGTTCTATGCAGAGATTGGATAGAGGAGATGTTTTCTTGTCTGCTAATAAAGATTCACTAACAGATATATATAATTCGGAAGATCGTGATTTTGTAAATCGCGTAATGGCACTTCCTGCTGGTGATAGAAAAACTTTGCTGAAAAATTTTAATAAAGATTCAGTTTCAAATCAGAAAGAAACTTTAAATGCCAAATTGGTTTATTTGGATTTGCTTGTAAATCCGCCTATTACCAAGATAGAAGGAACTAAACTAATTTATAATAGGACGGACAGCTTAAGAATTCAAAAGCTGGCAATGAGTAATACAGAATATTCATTTGCCGCCTGCAGATTACTTAGGATCAATTATCCCTATGCCCCTTGTAATGAATTTCCTTTAATAGTTCCAGAATCCCTTACAGAACGGAGTAGCAAATATTTTTTGGGTCAAAATATTCCTAATCCTGCCAACAAGGAAACCATCATTCCTGTAATCTTACCAAAAGAGTATAAAAATGCCGATTTAGAGTTTCGGGATATTACCTCTGGTAAACTTCTGCTAACCATTCCTGTAAAAGATCAAAGAAACGTTCATGTTGATATAAGCGGTTTCGCTTCAGGAGTATATTTCTATTCTCTTGTAATTGATGGAAAGAAAGTAGCAACAAAAAAAATATCTATAGTGAAGTAATATGAGAAAAACCTTTATAATTTTCTTAGGTATTTACATTTTCTTTTTTAGGACTTCTTTTGCCCAGGTTGTAAATATTCCGGATAAGTTATTTAAATCCTTTCTTATAAATAATGGTGTAGACAAGAATGGAAATGGTTCTATAGAGAGTTTCGAAGCTCTTTTATGTGATTCTTTAGAGGTTTCTCAAATAGGTATAAAAGACCTCACAGGTCTTGGATCTTTTGTAAACCTAAGGTTTTTGGGGTGTGATTACAATGACTTGGAGAAACTCAATGTCTCCGGTAATCCAAATCTTGAAGAACTTAGCTGTCTTTACAATCTGATAGATAC